>NZ_JRFE01000043.1 GCF_000756305.1 Myxosarcina sp. GI1 | reverse complement strand
GGGTTTAATATCAGAAGATTCAATGGGAAGTGCATTGTTAAACCTCAGAAGGAAAAGGTAAAGGAAAAACTCAACCAGATTAAAATATGGTTAAAAAAACATCCAAACGCTAAACCTGAAGCGGTTATAGATGTCCTAAATCCAATACTGAGAGGTTGGGGAAACTACTACAAACATGGAGTCAGTAAAAAAACCTTTGCAGACTTTGATTACAAATTAGTCAAAAAGCTAATTAAATGGAGCAAAAGGAGACATCCAAACAAAGGCATGAAATGGGTAATTCCCAAATATTTTGGCAGAATAAAAGGGAACAAATGGGTATTTAAAGCGGATACTAAAAACAGACAGGGCGAAGATACAACCAAGTTTATCCTTAGATTGGCTACCATACCAATCATCCGTCATGTCAAAGTAAAAAGTGATGCCTCCCCAGATGACCCCCAACTGAGAGAATACTGGGAAAAGAGAAAGACCAAAATAGGCAAGAATCATTATGCCAAGGGGTCTAAGCTCTACAGGATTGCAGAATTGCAAAACTGGAAATGCCCCGTTTGTAAACAACACTTGTTTAATCAAGAGTTGATAGAGACACACCATAAACAAGAAGTGGCATATGGAGGAAGCGACGAGGAATATAACCTTGTTCACGTACACCAAAAATGTCACAGACAAATACATGGTAAACGAGCTAAGTCAAAGATAGCTTGAGCCGTGTGATTGGAAACAGTCAAGCACGGTTCTTAGAGGGGGAGGATACGGCGACGTATTCCTCTCTACTCGACAAGAGTAAAGAAGGTTTGTATGTAGCGGTACTAGAACGAGGATTTAATAGCTATATGCGACCACTTCGAGAACTTTCTCTAGATAATCTTCCTTCCGAAAAGGCTTTAGAACAATATGTACGTTGTCTTCTAGAAAATTTAGTCAAGAATCCTAACTGGCCACTGATTATGTGTTACGAAGCACTGCAAAATCAGGGTAAGTATTATCAACAAATTAATATTCACAGCATTGATGAAATATTGATTGCTATCTTGGAGCAAGGTGTCGCAGATAAGAGCTTTCGTTCCCTCGAACCCAAGATGATCGCTAACGATATTATTGGTATTTGTGTGTTCTATTTTTTGAGTAGGGAAGGTCTAAGTCATATTTACCCTGGTAAACAAATGTTGGGCAAGCAGATGTTGGAATTACACACTCAACAGGCAATTGAATTAATTATGGCGGGAGTCCGCGCCTGATACAAGTTCGCATATGCGACCTGGGGGCGAATTTCTTTAAAAGAGAAATAATACAAGGGTATATAGCAATTTGCCACAAAATGACGTATTATTTAGAACCTCTCGGAATCGATCGCCTCAAAAAACAATCGGTTAATTTGTTACTTAGCTTTAAAAATGCCGACTTTAAAAATATTTCTCCCCAATATTCTATTAGTTTAAAGCACATCATACTTAGCCCTACGTTAATAATGCTAGGATCGTAAATACCATAGTATTCAGCTTCTTCTATGATTGCCTCTTGAGTAGAAATAGCTAATTTCATCCAGTTAGTTATTATTAGCAGATAACTTTGTTGATATAAAACTGTAACTAAGCACATAGTTTCTACAACCTTAGATTTTTCTAAATCGTATATGCTGCCTAAAATTATTCGCTTGAGTCGTTATTCCCAAATTTACTAGAACCAAAGTCCTAATAGATTGGGTGTTGTATTTTCAACATTGTTTAGTTGTGTACGAGCAATTACTTTTCTACAGGTAAGTCGGGTGTCCTACTCCATTCATTCCAAGAACCATCATAGTTTTTGACCTTGGGATAACCTAGTAGATATTTCAAAATAAACCAAGTGTGTGCCGAACGTGCGCCCACGGCACAATAGGGAATGATTAATTTATCGGGAGTTATGCCTTTAGAAGAATAAATCTCTCTTAATTGCTCGACAGATTTAAACGTTCCATCTTTATTATGAGCCAGTTCGTAATAAAGACTAATTGCTCCTGGAATATGACCTCCACGTTCGTCGGCTGTAGGTGGATTCATCATATATACTTCGCCACTATATTCTTGAGGAGTGCGGACATCTAAAATAACAGTATTGCTGTCATGCAAGGACTCTTCGACTTGCGGTAGGAGAACGCGCAAATTATTGTCGAAAGACTTAACTTGATAGTTAGTAGGCTCAATAACCGTTTTTTCGGTCGTCAGAGGATAACCGTCTTCAATCCATTTTTGACGACCGCCATCTAAAATACGTACATCAGCATGACCGATAACTTTCAGCAGCCAAAATATAAAACCAGAAGTAGCAGTAAAATTACCATGAACCGCAACTACAGTAGTATGGTTATCGACTCCAGATTTTGCCATTAATTGTTCTATGGCGGTTGGCTCAAAATCAATTTGAAAATTAGGTTTCATTGGTGCAGTACCATCCCAAAAGACAGACCCAGGAAGATGACCTCGTTGGTAAGCTTCTGGATTTAAGTCCATTTCAATAATGCGAACGCGAGGGTCTTCCAAATGATGGGCTAACCAATCAGTAGTTACTAGTTCGGGATGTGTGTAATCGGACATAAGTTATAACCTTTAAATAATTCAACTTATGGCTATGATAGAGATCGGGCTAAAGTGCGGATAGTCCTCAAACGGGTACACTTTGTTAATCGATATCAATGAGTTCTCTAAAATCTCTGGTTAGCGCGATCGCTCTTGCCGAAACTCAGTTACAGCTTGAAGATTCCGTCACTGGTAAGATTGGCGAATATTTTGCAGCCAAACGCTATCGACTATTTTTGTTATCGCAACTTCCTGCTGTGGCTAGTCGGTCTAAATTATTTAAGTTGGCTATCTCTACAGAATATAATCCCGTACTGCGCTATCTCTTAGAACATCACGCCCCCGTCCACGAAGAGGTATTATTACCGACGGAAAAATGGAAAACTATCTGTCCGCGTTTCGACCACGCTCACGTGATGGTAGGACCGATCGTCGATGGTGGTAATTTAATTGGTGGTTTGGCTCTAACGCGCGATCGCCATTCTCTGGCTTTTAACAGTCAAAATTTGCTCGATCTCAGTGCATTATGTCTGCATATCTCTACACGGTTGACAAAAATCCAGTCACCGCATAGACAATTAAATAGCGATTGTCTCAAACTAGTTACTCCCCGCGAACTACAGATTGCTCGGTTAGTCGCTCAGGGATTGACCAATGCCGAGATCGGTCGAAGTCTTTGGATTACCGAAAATTCGGTCAAACAAGCTTTAAAACGAATGTTTCGCAAACTAGGAGTTGCTTCTCGCACTGAAGCTATCGCGCTCTTATTTTGTTCGTCTACAACTGATTGCTAGGACAAATTTCTCATCATTAAATTACTTCAGTTACTATCTTGGTCGTTAGTGAAAAATAGCAGTTGAGAGTTCAGAAAACAGTTTCAAACAAAGAAAGGATACAACTGCTGTATTTACTCAAAAGCGAAGCGAACAAGCTCAGACAATAACGATAGCAGCTAATATTTTAGAAGCCATTTATAGGGGAAGAGCCGAGATACGTGCAAAATAGTGCAAGATAGGCTTTAAATCCTTACTCTGCCTGAGTTATAGCTAATAATACAAATCAACTATCGAATCTAAAATATGATAACTAATCAGTCCAAAAACTCTCGAATCTAGAAGGATTTAGCTGGGTGTAGCGAACGGTATGCTGAATATTTCGATGTCCCAAATAATCCTGAATCGCTCTGGTATCCTGTCCATTAGTTGCCAGATAATAACCACAGGCATGGCGTAACTGATGGGGATGAACTCTACCTTCGATTCCTGCCAATTTTCCTGCCCTGGCAACAATATGACGAACCGAACGAGTAGACAGAGGTGCTTTTCTTTCGGAAACAAAGACATACTGTGTATCGGGATAATCTTTCTTCAATTGTCTCAAAGCTCTTAACTCAGGAGAACGAAGGGGATGTACGCTATGATGACCGTGTTTAACTCTTTGAACCTCTAGATAACCAGAAGTTAGATCTAGTCTCGACCATTTAAGAGCGACTAATTCTGCCGTCCGCAGACCGTGACGAAACATCAACAGAATCATTGCAGCATCTCTGACTCTATTCCTGCCGACACTTTTGGCAGCTTTCATCAAAGCCTGAACCTCTGATGGTCGCAAATATTCCCTTTCTCCTTTCGAGGATTGTTTGACAGGAGGGAAATTTTTAAACTTTGCCGAAAAAGAACCTGGAGCAGTTACTTGTAGCATAGGTTGATACCTCATGCTGCGGTCTATGTCTTAATGATACTTTGCCGAGAATGATGTCTTTTAAGCAAAGTAATGTTTCGTAGCACGAATAAAGATCAAAGCAATGCTGTAATCTCAATAAGAATTGTTAGTCGAGTTTATCTGCGGAGGCGATCGATATTACCGTAATTAGTCGAACTGCTTATCCTCAGTTCAAACGTTATCCATCTAACAAAGAACTACACGAACTTTATACCCCAACGGTCGAAGAAATAAAATTTGTTACCAGTCGTACCAGAAGCAAAACAGGACTGTTGGGCTTAATGGTAATGCTTAAATCCTTCCAAAGATTGGGCTATTTCACTCATCCAGAATTAGTCCCTCAGCCAATTATTATTCACTTACGCACTTGTCTAGAATTAGATGATCGAGTCTCTCCTGTTCCTTCCTTACGGTCGATTCGCTACTATCAAGAAGCTATCAGAGAATATTTGAACATCAGTCCCTATGATAATCGAGGTCAAGAATTAGCAGCGATCGCTATTAGAGATGCAGCCTTTGTCAGAGATCATCCCGCAGATTTAATTAACGTAGCCATTGAAGAGTTAGTAAGACAACGCTACGAATTACCAGCCTTTAGCACTTTAGATCGTTTAGCCTGTCATATTCGCTCGATTGTAAATACCCGTTTATTCAAGCGAGTAGCCCGCAAACTATCCCCCACTGATAGGCAGAACATAGATGGCTTGCTAGTTCCCGATACTGTTGAGAATACTAATGCCAATCTCAACCTCCTCAAATCCCCTCCCAAAAGTCATAAACTCAAGTACATCAAAGAACTACAGGATAAGTTCGATACCATGATGCTGGTGGGAGATGCCCAAAAATTACTCTCATTTATCCCTGCGACCAAAGTTAAATCCTTTGCTGCACTAGCCAGAACTCTAGATATTTCTGAATTTAACGATTTTAGGCTGCCCAAACGCCGAACTTTACTGTTGTGCTTGCTCTACCAAGCTCAAGTGAAAACTCGCGACCACATGGTAGAGATGTTTCTCAAACGGATTAAAAAAATCCACAACAATGCCAAAACCAAGTTGGAGTATTTAAGAGAGAAATATCTCAATCAAACCCAGACTATGTTGGAAATGTTTGGCGAGATTCTGGTTTTCTCCGAGAAATCCCCAAGCTATACTCAATTGGGAAAGCAGGTACAGGGCTTGTTAGACAATAATGGCGGAACTCCTTTACTACTAGAACAATACTCGGAAATTGCCTCTGTTAATACCAAAGACCATTTTCCCTTACTCTGGTCGTTTTATTCCCCCTATCGTAAGGCATTATTTGACTTGGTAAGATCCTTAGAAATTTGCTCTACTTCCAACGAACAGTCAGTCATCGAAGCAGTACGGTTTGTTCTAGACAACCAGCACAAAAGAAGTAAACTTCTCAAAGCCAATTTAGACTTAAGTTTTATCGGCGAACAATGGCTAAAGCTCGTAGTTGTAGAAGTTAATGGCGAAGAATTGTTGGTGCGCCGTCAGTTAGAGATTTGTATTTTTTCCTATTTAGCTCAAGAACTCAAGACGGGAGATGCTTGTGTCATAGGTTCGGAGAACTATGCTGATTTTCGCCAACAATTATTACCCTGGTCGGAATGCGAACCAAAAATCGCCGAATACTGTTCTTCCTTGGGCATTCCCGATACCCCAGAAGAATTTGTCTCCCAACTGCAAGAGCGACTTACTACAGTAGCTCGCGAAGTAGATCTTATTTGCTCAAAGGGCGACCAGATAACCATTAATGAAGAGGGTATTCCCGTTCTCAAAAGAATTACCGCTCAAGATAAACCCGACGGTACAGAAGCTTTGTTTAACGCCATTCGAGAACGTTTGCCCCAGCGTAGCGTGCTAGATGTTCTCTGTAATGTAGAACATTGGCTAAATTGGACGAGACATTTTGGTCCTTTATCGGGCAGCGAACCTAAATTATTAAACCCTCAAGAAAGGTATATCCTGACAGCATTTGGTTATGGATGCAATATTGGTCCTAATGAGATGGCACGTCACGTCCGAGGAAAAGTAACTTCTCATATGCTTTCTTATACCAATCGCCGTCACGTTACCAGTTCTTATTTAGAAGCTGCGATTAAAGATATCATCAATGCCTATAACCGCCTTAGTCTTCCCAAATGTTGGGGTAGCGGAAAAAAAGCAGCAGCCGATGGAAGCAAATTTGAAATCTATGAAAATAACCTGATGAGCGAGTGTCATATTCGCTATGGGGGTTACGGCGGAATCGCTTACCATCACGTTTCCGATACTTACATTGCCCTGTTTACTCACTTCATTGCCTGTGGAGTTTGGGAGGCAGTTTATATCCTCGATGGGTTGCTGAAAAACACTTCTGATATTCAACCCGACACCCTCCACGCAGATACCCAAGGACAATCTTCTACCGTTTTTGCCCTTTCTCACCTATTGGGGATTAAATTGATGCCCAGGATTCGTAATTGGCAGGATTTAGATTTTCTCCGTCCCCATAAGGACGAAGTTTACGATTATATCGAGCCTCTATTCGATGATGTTGCTGAATGGAAGTTAATTCAGACTCATTGGCAAGACCTGATGCGGGTTGTACTGTCAATTAAAGCAGGAAAACTTTTACCTTCAACGGTTTTAAGGAAATTGGGTAGTTATAGTCGGAAGAATAGATTGTATCAGGCTTTTCGGGCTTTAGGGAAAGTCATACGCACCATGTATCTTCTGCGATTTATTTCCGATCGCGCTTTGCGACGAGAGGTTACTGCCTGTACTAATATCGTTGAGAGCTATCATCATTTTTTAGATTGGCTGTTCTTTGGCAAAGACGGCGTAATTACAGACAATGACCCCGTAGAACAAGAGAAGCGACTAAAGTATCTAGATTTGGTAGCTAGCGCGGTAATTCTCCAGAATACGGTAGATATGACTGGGGTAATTCGTTCTTTGAGTGCAGAAGGATTCAAGATTAATCGTCGGATGTTGGCAACTATGAGTCCTTATATCAACCGCAATCTCAAGCGATACGGGGACTACGTGGTGGATTTGAAGAACATTCCCCAACCATTTGAGGTGGCGATTAACCTGCCAGCTAGTATTTTTGAAACTTAAGCAGAGTAAAGGTTAAAGGGCTATCTTGCACTATTTTACACGTATCTCGGCTCTTCCCCTATTTACGTAGAGAAATTATCGAGATAGAAAGTATCTCCAGTGCTGCTAGAGAGCTAGTGCAAAAGTACCAGCAGGAAATTGTATCACCACCAAAAAATATCGAACTCAAAACCCCAATTAACCCCAGTCATCAATTTATTATCGGTAAAAGAAGTAGCCGCAAAGCAATTGAGGAGTTAATTAACCAAGCAGAGGAATTTCTGTTTATTTCTAGCTACATCATAGAAGATCGCAGTATTACCGAGTTAATTTGTCAAAAAGCAGCCATCCTACCACAAGGAGTCTGGATACTTACAGATCTAAACAATGAAGTTGTAGATGCGATCGATACCCAGGTAGAAGATATCCCCAGTTCGAGAGAAGCTTATCAACCCTCCGATGCCAAAAAAGCTCAATGCTTAAAACTGCTTTTAGCTGCGGGTGCGCGTATTCGTGGTGGTGCTTTTCATCTCAAAACTTATATCTCAGAAACAGCAGCTTATTTAGGTTCGTGTAATCTAACTGGAGGAAGTTTAGACTTTAATTTAGAAAGTGGTTTCATCTGTCAGGGAACTACTACTCATCAAAATTTGTGGCAATACTTTATTCGCTGCTGGGAACATAAAACCAAGTACGATATAGTTCCCTTGCCGTCTGGATTTATTCAACGTACTCTTAATAATTCGTCACCTGACAGTAAATTTAGTTCTCAGACACTTTTAACCCCCAAGCAGTATCGAGAGGATTTATCTTGGGAATTGAGTAAAGGTTCGGAAAAAGTAGCAATATACAGCCGCAACTTTTCACCCGATACAGAAATTCTTAGTTTACTTGCAACTCGCTCTACTAGTGTCTATGCTGACGGTTTTATAAATAACCCCAACCATCGGATAACAGCCTATTTAAAATCGGGAGTTCACGCCAAAGTTACGCTTATTGGCGATCGCGTTGCCTATCTTGGCGGAGTTAACTTCCAGTTTTCACGACGCGGATTTAGTTTAATTGACCTAATGTATAAAACTTGCGATCGCGACGAAATCATGCAAATTCAAAGACAATTATCAGTTTCATCTTTTTAATTAGAGGATTTATTTTATGGCTCGTTTATTTAATCTCGAATCATATCCCAAACTTTGTACAAACACCAATCTATACGAATACAAAACGCAAACCGAATACAAAACGCAAATTAATAGCTCAGTTGCCTATAAAAGTTTTTTAGATAACTATAAAGAACTAGGTTATCGTAATGATTCTAATTATTCTCAAGAATTAACTATTACAGAAGAATCAATTCCTTTAAAACATTTGGGAATTAATTTAACTGAAGGCAGTGATAATATATATATTATTAGCGATCGCGTCGATTCTTTATCACTGAAGAACTTTCTCAAGCAAGGAGAACGCTATATTTATCGCAGCGTTTACCACTACTGGAATTACCGCCAACAAATTGCCAATAACTTAGATTTGGATAGTTCTGTTGTGTTTATCGATCTCAACAGCTTAAGTGACGAACCTTATTGCTCTTTACAATTTATAAAGCGATTGCCAACAGATTATTATTTCACCCCAATTGTTGATAATAGAAACGAAGTAAATACTGATTTTAAACCTACTTTAGATATTAAAAAACTTCACGACAATATTTACCGCAATTTAGCACAGGCAATAATATCTCATAACTTTCCACAACTAGCTACTGATAACAATAGTATCAAGCATCTAAAGTCATACTTACAAAAGATTGAAATTTTTAAAATAGCTCAGTCCCAAAGCGATTTAGGAGAGTTCTTTGTTGTTGTTGAAATTTTAGCAAGAGACAAAATTTACTATAAGTCGGTAAGCCTAGCAGTAGAACTATTAGAAAATATTGTTATAGAAGAAATAGATGTTGAGACAATCGCAAAATTTACTCAAAACTACTTACAACAATCATTTGTCTTAATTAGTGACTACAATTTTTTACCTGAATTCAGAAAAGCCTTAGATAGTAGCAATGTTTTTATTCCCGACGCTCGCTTGCAGGAATTTCCACAAATCTGGGAAGAAAAACAACAATACAACTTTCCTTTATTCGGTCAATACCTCGACAAAATCAAATTTCAAATTAAAAGACAAGGAAAACTAGAATGGATTGAAGTTTTATCTAAAAATCAACAGGAGCATATTTATTACGAAGGAGATTCCAAAGCTAAACGATTTATTGCCCGCATACAGGAAACAGGACAAGATTACTTTAAATTAAAAAATTCATCTACTATTTTACCAATCAAGATAAACGATCGCGATTATTGTGTTAATGGAATTACTCAAGAATATATAATTATTCATCCCTTATCAGAATCAAAAGCAAAACCTGAAGAACTAGAAGTAAGAATTGAATTTGTTGTCAAGCTTGGTTCTATACCAAAACTAAGAGTAACAGATAAAGAAAATAAATATAGTATTGAATCCCAGTTGGGCGATCGTATAGCTATCGAAACTTCTTTAAATTGTATTCCTTTAAAAACTATTTTAGAATATCGAGAACAACAGTTTAAAAATAAAATTCCCAACCACGATTTATGTAAAAAAATAGCTGTTTCTATATCCTCAGTAAAAGAAATAGCTTTTTTTGAAAAATTGCCTTCGATTGCCGCGCCTATTCAATCTGCCAACCAAACAATAAAATTATTTAGAGATAATAAAAAAATAGAACCATTTCTTTATATAAATACTAACCATGATATTCTAAAAGACTTGAAGTTTTATATAAGGCGTTTTTTTGAGCGTGGTATAATCAAAGCGATCGCCAATTACTTTGAAGACGTATCTACACTACCTGGTAACGAAAAACAAAATATTCATAACGCTATCATCAATGTATTCAACTTCATAGGTAGGACACATGAGCTTTCAGAACCTTATTTGTCTTCGCTATTCTTCGAGCGACAATACATACAAAAAGCAACTAAAAAAATTGGTAGTCAGTACTATACATTTCTTGCTAAAGTTGCTTTTAACAAAAATTTTCAAATATCGTACTTTAGTATTTTTGATTTATCTTTTAATGGCAAAGTTCCATGTTATCAACTAACAGATTATCTTTGGGGATATAGCCGAGTGCTATTATGGTACTCAGAATTTTATTGTCAATATCAAAATAACGAACTAAACTATTTAAAACATTTTACATTAATTACTAATCATTTGCTCGATGATAAAATTGTTGCTGGAAGTAATCAGTCTAGAGGATATCAACAAGATGCCTTTTTAGCACTAATTTATTTACTGACCTTTCGAGAAGCAGATTCACAATTTTGCTCTACTGATACAGAAGAATATCAGCTATCAAAAAAAGTAATCAAAAAATATAAAAAATCTTTGGTATATTTAAAAACAGTTCCCAATATATCTCTCAATAAATATTTTGAAGAATTATTAAAAGGTAAAGGAACTCTAGAAAATACCGAAGGGTTTCTCGAAGGATAATTAATCAATTGAATAAATGTTGAAAAGTTTGTTCGATACTAGTAGCTGAACTGCTTTTAAATAGCCACAGAGTAGTTTCCCAGCAGAAAAAAGAAACACCATTATAAGCAGCATTTCTAACTATTTCCACCTCGCGTTGAATTTGTTCGCTTGTTTTTGGTGAATGAAACGGTCCAGTATAAAGACCGATAGCAATTGGAGTTTTTTGCTTTAGATAACTCAAGCTATTGTTATTTAGTTCGCCAGCTAATTTGTTAGTAGGGCGATACACCTGTACGATAACCTCGTCGAGTAAATCTAATTCTACCCAGCGCGACCAATTTTGTAGATATTTTTGGTAAGCAAAATCAGGTAAATTTGGAGACAGAGATATAACAGCTTTGTCATTAGCAGCACGGACTTTTTTTACCAGTTGAGTCATAAACTGAGTAATTTTTTCGGCTCGCCATGCAAGCCATTCTGGATCTGAGAAATTATTGGGCGGACTAGAACCATAATGTTCTTGGCGATATAACTCAATTGTGTAAGAATCGTATCCAAACTCAACAGGCAGTCCAAAATGGTCATCTAACTGAATACCATCTATTGAGTATCTTTGAACCACATCAACTATTAGATCGGTAAGGAAATTTTGCACTTCAGGATGAAATGGATTGAGCCATCCTTGATTGAGTCCTGTAATTTCCTCTTTAAAGTTAAATAATCGTTTTGGTATCCAATTTGGTTTATTCCCTCGGTAATTTTTTACAATGTCTCCGTTTTTGGTTGTAGTCAGCCAATCTGGATGTTTCCGAGCAATAGCGGACGTAGTAGGAATCATTAAGCCATACTCAAACCAAGGAATTAACCGTAAGTGTTGACGATGAGCTTGATAAACTAAGCTAGAGAGAATGTCTTCATGAGTCAAAGTTGTTAGAAAATCTTGCTTCCGTCCTTCTGCTTGTTGGGTTACTGGACTAGGATAGAGAGTATAGCCTCTATTCCAAACAGCAGGATAAATAGTATTTAGTTGGTGTTTGGCTATATTAGCTACTACTTCGTCTAGTCTAGTTGTATGGTAGGCAAGAGATGAACCATAATTGGTCATCCAAATTCCTCTTAATTCTTGCCCTTTAACAATTTGCTCGACAGCAGGAGCTTGCCAAAAACATATAATAAGAAAATACGATACAAAAAATATTGTTAATCGTCGATACCACTTGAGCATAAAAAAACTGTTAAAAAGAATTAATGCAGTTAGCTCCGTCAGTCAATAAATATTAATTTTTCGCTCTTTTATAGACTTCAAACCGTACTATCTTAGCTTCTACAAACTCAATAAACTAGCTACTGACTGTTCTACTTATCACTGCTATCGTTCCAATTGTCTGCTTGTGACTCAAAAATATTTTGCAAGGATCTGTCATTGGCTTATAACCAGATTAAAACCTATTTTTTCGATGGAAATGGGAACACTAGGCATAGTGTAACTATTGAGCATTAAATGACAACTGTATACAATCCTTATGAAGATTGGGGCTATAAATTTACTGGTAAAGCAATTGATAGTTTTATTCGGGATATCGAAGGCGAGGCAACTTTAAATAAATATCCAGAATTTTGCGCTCGCCGCGATCGTGCCGAACAGTTAATGTTCGACCTCTTTGGTTCAACCCCCTATTTATTTTATGTACGTCGCATCGAACAAGGTCATAATCTAGGGGAGCAAAAATGGGAATTAATTTTAGCAACAGATTTAGACAACATTCTTAAGTTTCCGACAAAGCTTGAAGACAAAGGATCGACTTTAAAATTAGTATCTATTGTCAATAACGATGGATACGGTGGTTTAAGAATTATTTATGCTCGGTTGCGTCCCAAACATGAAGGAAAAAAAGATAGTTTTGCTCAGTCTTGTTATATTCGTCTTCGCTCCAATTATCAATATGGCATTGGAGTACCACCCGAAGCAATAAAACGCATAATAGATAAGCCATTTAAAAAAGATTATGTTCCAACTGATGAACAGTTAAAGGCTTGGAAAATTTTTCTGAAAGTTTTAGAACGCTTAGCTAGAGAAAAGCAATTTTGTGTACCTTTTGTCAGTCATAATTACGGTGAAGCCACTAGAAATATAACTTTTAAAATTGATGCTCGCTCTGCAACTGTAGATAGTCAAGCTGAGGACAGGATCGAATTAGATGCTTTTTGGCAAAGAGCTAAACGAGCGCGTAATCAAAACATCAAGCTAAAAGAAAATAATCTAAGCGATAGCGATGGAAGAAAATTAGGAACGATTGAATCAATAGATTCTGAAAAGAACTTGCTCAAAATTAGCTTAGATGATGAAATCTTCGACTCTCTTGCTGAAGGACATTATGCCTTACCACAAGAAGGACTGCTATCTTTTGAGGCAGTTGGCGATCTTGTTGCGATCGGGTGGCAGAAAAAAGCGATAAAAGCTTTAGAAAACGGATGGACGCAAAATCCCTATTTAGGTCAGTTTCTGTTTGACGCTTCTCAAGCTAGAGAACCCAAAGAAAACATTCAAATTCAGCCACAAGATTTATTGTTAAAAACTATTAATCCCTCTCAAAAAGCTGCTGTAGAGACAGTGCTATCTGCACCAGATTTAGCATTAATTCAAGGACCACCAGGAACGGGTAAAACTACTGTAATTGCAGAGATTTGCTATCAGGTTGCTTTACGAGGCGGACGTACCCTAATCGCTTCTCAAGCTAATTTAGCCGTAGATAATGCTCTGTCACGATTACAACACAATCCTGTAATTCGCGCTGTTAGGAAAGGAAACAAAAACTCCGTTGGACTTGAAGGAGAGCCATTTCTCGAAGACAAAGTAATTAAAACTTGGCTACAAAATACCTCCGCAGACTGCGAACAACGTCTGAATCAAAAACTCGAACTCGCCAAGATTCTGCGTCAACTGTTAGCGTCAGCAGAACACTTTGACACCTATCTCATAACAGAAGAAAAATTTCAGCCGAAACACAAACAATTAGTAGCTCACCAAGTAATCTTAGAAAAAGATTATCAACATAAACATCAAGCTCATGCGCTCGCCCAAGAGAAACAAAAGGAAATAGAATTACTCTATGGGAATTTAGAGGCTATTCTTGCCTCCTCACCCCCGGTAAATTGGGATTGGACAACAATAGTTAATTGCTTAACAAAACTTACTCCCTACACAAATAAAGATGATTCTGTCGAACAATTAGCGATAAATGTAGATAAGGTAACAGTCCTCGTCAAAGAAATTGACTTAGTTGTTCCAGAGTACAATCTATTTGTTATAGCAGGATGGCTGCAAGACAACCTACCTCTAAAGTTAGCTGAAGCTCGTCTGGTCTTAGATCGTGCTAAAGATGCGAAAACAGCTATGGTTGAGGCTAATTCCGCTTGGCAGACTTTTCAAGAATATTCTGCTAAAGATAGCGAGTTGAAACAAGAACAGCAGGAAATCTCAGACGCTATACAAAATAGACAACAACAAATTGCCACTTTACATGAATGCTTGGATATAGTTCAAAATACTATTTCAGAACTAAATTTATCGATAAAACTTCATTACTTGCAAATTTTTAGGGAGTTAGAACCGCTATCTGTAAAATTTGCCGACTATATTCGAGCAGAATCAACTTTTGTCTCTCAGCAGAAGCTATTACAAGAATGTAAAGCAACTATAGAATCAGAATATCGAGTAAAAAAAGAAGACTGCAAAGAAGCCGAACAAAAAGAGCGCGAGATTAAGTTTCTTAAATTTAATTTAGAGGGATTACTAGCAAAAGTACCGAATGTAAACTGGTACGAGTTAGAAGTCATTGACTTGTTAGCACGTCTCCAACCTTACGTAGATAAAGAAACATCGGCACGAGGCTCGACGGAAAACGTCATTAACGAGATTAGAGAAATAGCTATTAAATTTAATATCTTACCCTCAGAATATCGACTATTAGGTTGGGTTGGATTGTACAACGGCATATCTACTCAACTAGCATCAATTCAGACAGCACTGTCTTTGGCTCAGAATGTGGCTTTGGCAATGTCTGAGATAGATTTCGCAGCCCAAACTTTAATAAAAAATAAAAATTTGATTGCTCAGTTACAAGCAGAAAAATCAAAAATTACTCAAAAGCAAACTGAGTTTCAGAAAGAATTAAACAATTTAAATCTTCAAAAATCTAAGCTAAATTTAGCGAGCGCGGATTTGCAAAAATGGTCGCAAACAGCTTATCTAAAACTGTATGAAGCGAGTGAGCAGTGTTTTCAGCATCAGCAAAGCTTAACAAAATATTCACTTCAGTTACCAGTTTCTTTTGTCGAAATAGCAAATAGCGATCGGGCTAATAGTAAACCTTGGGAAACTTGTTTGCGTTTTGGCAATAACAAACTAAGTAAATTAATTACTCAGTATCATGAATGGAAAGAGATTTTGGTAATTTTTCGTTCGATAGATTTGATGATACAGGAAGGGAAAAACTTAGTAAATGTTAATCCTCAAACTCTTAGTAGTAATACTGTTGATGAATTTTTCAATGCTATTGCTGAAGAAATTAATTCTTTAAATCCCTTACAGGCAATTAAAAAATTACAAAATCGAACTCAAACAACTCTCGGACAAATACAAAAAAAGCTTGGTACTTGGAATCAGCATTGGCAATTTATTAACTATCAGCAACGTAGAGGACTGTTAAGATCTGAACTAAGAGCGATCGCCCAGCATTGTAATGCCATTATTAAACAAAACAAACTAAAAGAACTCGAATCAATTTTCAAACAAATTACAGATGAAACAACTAACGGCATATTTACAAGTTCTCAGCAATTCTTAGATAAGACTAGCGAAGAAATAAACCACAAGGTTCGGCAAATCCAAGAACGATTAAATGAACTTAAAAATGACGAACTAGGAATACTCAGGCAAATATCTTTGGCTCAGGAGTCAGTAAAAAAATCTCGCAACGAAGGCAAATATAACTTTAGCCAAGTCTTAACCTTGCTAAGACAAATGAATGAGTCACCAATTTTACCCGAATCATTACGCAGTATAGCAAAGCAAGATTTACAACCTTCAGATATACGCAGGTTAGCACCACAATTTTTAGGACAAGTAAATTATTATCAGAATTGTTTCGATAAGCTTGAGGTTTTAATTCCAAAACTCAATCCTTTTAGCGTACTTTCAAATGTTAATAGGTTAATTACAGTCGCTCTAGATAGCTGTAGAGAGAACAATGAAAGCCTAGATCGAGAAGTTAAAAATGCTCGACATCAATTAGATAAAATAGATATTCAATTAGAGCAAAATCTAGAAAGTTTAAAAACTCAACGCTCTCAAGCAAAAACTGAAACAGAAGAACTACTTAACCAGCTAACAGAACAGCTAACAGAACAAACAAGATCGGAAACAGATATTCACAGGCAAATACTAATAACAAAAGAGCAAGTAAAAACCAGTAAAAGTGAAGCCGAACACAAGATAGAGCAATTTATCGAACTTTGGCAAGAAATCAGAGAAAGTTCTCAACTACTTCCTCAGTTACATACTTTTTTCAATAAATGCTTTCAAAATCCTAAGACTGGTATAGCTGACTCGTCGGAACTATCATCACTAGTAAAAACCCACGAAAGTCAAATCGAGCAAATAGAAAACTTAATTCCTCAACTTAATCCTTTTCCCGTACTTTCAAAAATTAAAAGTAAAATTGACATCGATCTTCAACAGCAACAAAAAACTACCGTCGAAGCATTCGAGCGACTGCAAGATTCTCAAGCTCAACTCGATGAAATTAAAACTCAACTACAGCAACAAACAAATGCGATCGAACAGGAGCGTCATTGGTGGCAGGAATATTGGCAAACTGTTCCGAAAGATCTCAGACCAGAAGAAGAATTTGCAGATTTATTCGAGCTAAATTTCTTACGCAAATTTAGACTTCAGTTCGAGATTTGGCGACAGCAATTAGGAGGAACAGAGGCTTATCTCAACCGATATCAAAATCTAATTTCTGACTGGATTGAGAGACTAAAAAATCCATCCGAGCAAAATCGTCACGAACTAAGACGAATTTATTTAGATAACGCCAATGTCATTGGTATTACCTGTAGTCAATCAGCTAGGGGAGATTTTTCTAAAGAGTTTAAATCTTTTGATGTAGTCATTATTGATGAGGTTAGTAAATGCACGCCTCCTGAGTTGTTAATTCCTGCTTTAAAAGCCAAGAAACTAGTGCTAGTAGGCGACCATCGACAGTTACCACCTATGCTCAACAATGACACTGTAGAAGAAATTGCTGAAGAATTGGGGACTACGACAGAAGAACTTAAATATTTAAAACAATCTCTATTCAAAAACTTGTTTGAATCTGCTCCAGAGAGTATTAAAAAGATGCTGACCATTCAGTATCGAATGCACCCTCAAATTATGGGAGCAATTAATCAGTTTTATGAAGATAATCTTGAATGCGGTCTGACTAATCCAGAAGAGCAACGCGCTCACTATCTAGCTAACTCTTATATTAAAAATAACAATCATGTAGTTTGGGTAAAAACTCCTCTTAATCAGGAATTCAAAGAAATATTTCATTCTCCTGGATATACTAACCCTAAAGAAATTGAAGTTATTGAAAACATTTGCCAACAATTCGAGCAAACTTGGTCTGTAAAAGTTCGGCAAGGACAACCCAGAAAAGAAATAGGCATTATTACTTTCTATGGTCGTCAACTAAAACTAATAGAAGACATTCTAGACTTTGATAAGTTTCCTTCTCTGCATATTCGTACTGGTACAGTTGACAGATTTCAAGGCATGGAAAGACAAGTCATCATTGTCAGCATGGTACGAAATAACGAACGAAAAAATGTTGGATTTGCCAAAAAGCCAGAGCGGGTAAATGTTGCTTTTTCTCGCGCTCAAGAATTACTGGTAATTATTGGTTGTCACTCACTGTTTACAAAATCGACCGAATATTCTGAGATTGCACATCTAGCTAACTTACATGGAGGTTTAATTGATGTTTCTGACATCTTCCAAGCGACCAATTGACCCAGAATTAAAAAATATAGTAGAAGATATCGAACAAAAAAGTCCCAGTTTATCAGTTTTAGCTGCACGTCAGTTACGCTACTGTGTGTTTCAAACTTCCATAAAAATTGAAATTTCTAAATCGCGCCAATTAAATATATTAGAAGATTTTATTTTCCGCGCAGGTATTGAGTTTGATCCTCTACCAACTGAAGACGAATTAGCTACTGTCCTTGGATTAGACCCGATATTTATCAAAAATACCACAGCAACCCTGCGGAATTTGCATACTTTAGAAACAGAAACCAAATCTGTTATCAAACTTACCTCTGTTGGACAAGAATTTTATCGCGATCGCTCTGTACCAGAAGCTCCAGAACCCAAAACGATATATGCTATATCAGAACCATTAAACAACAGCCTTAGTTTGAAATCTTCTCCTATCGAAGAGCGAGAAATAAACCATCTTCAAGATCTGACAGACTATGTAATAGTTGATGATAATATAAATCGTGTTTCTAGATTATCGCTCTCAGAATTACGAAAACTACTAATTCAAAATCCAGATTTAGAATTTCACTCTCCTGAAAATGGAAAATTCGTTACTTCTTTTAAAGCAGGAGACATCACCGAAACAATTTGGAAAACTTTGTCATTAATTGTTATTTTTGATGTCTTAGAGAATGTTTTTAGAATTCAAGCGAGAGAAGGAAAGAGAGTTTTTTGGTTAGATGATTTATTAGCCAAAGATAAAATCAACCTAAATGCTTTATGTCAGTTGACAGATGAAGAAATTAATAATTGGGGTGAAAGAATTGCCGATCGCAAAAATGCTGAAGTTGAAAAGAGAGTTGAAATAATCAGACAGAAGGCATTAGATAATCTTCGCCAACAACAACAGCAATCTAGTTCTGAATCGATAAATATCGAAGCTGGTACTGCCGTACAGTTACGTGGTGGTAAAATTTCTCAGGAACTAGCAAATATTTTAGATTCTGCTCAACATCAAGTTCTCATTTATTCTCCTTGGATAAGTGCAAAAGTTGTCAACGATAGATTTATCAAACGCCTCCAAAATTTGGCTAACAAAGGAGTTTGGATTTTAATTGGATACGGAATTGCCCAGAGTGAAAAAGAGGAAGAAAGACCAATTCCAGAACAAGTAAAGGAACAATTACAAAGTATTTTAACCAAAGAAGGAATATCTGCGGTTCAAGCTTTTTGGTTGGGTGGTTCTCATGCCAAAGAATTAATTGTTGACCGAAAAGTTCATCTTTTAGGTTCTAATAACCTTCTTTCTTTTCGCGCTAGTTCTGGCTTGTGGGATGAATCAGTATATAAAGTAACGATACCAGAACAAGTTCAACAAGCTTACGAATTTTATGCCCGACGTTTTAAAGCTAAAGCAGAAGAATTGTGGAACATTTCTCTGGAAAATAAAAATATTGAATTAGCTACACAAGCTCTTTGTTTGTGGGGAGCATTGGGGATGGAAGAAATGGCATTAATTCAAATAAAAGCAAATGACTGGGAAGAACTTTATTCCGTATGGATTTCTCTAGTCAGACAAGGAATAAGAGCGGAGAAAATACTACCTGATTCAGCTTGTTTTCAACAATTAAAAGGGCTAGAGCAATTGAGTGAGCAAAATTCTATAAAAAAATCCAACAAGACTTATAATTTATGATGTATTATGTCACAGTATTTTTACATTGAGGCTACGATTTTGATGCGATTACCCTGTGGCGATAAATAGACAATTTCTTATTGCCATTTTAGGTTTTCGTATCTATCATAGTTACATAGCAGCTACACAAGCTAGTAAAGTACAACGTTTAACGTCAATAAAAAACTTTTCAATTAAACCTACATAACAAAGAAAGGAAATTGGATTTACCAACTATCAATTTTGATGCCCTAAACCTTGAAATCTGGGCAAGAGGGTTTGATGATTATTATGTTGCCGACGAACACCATCAATCGGGTCGAGATTTACACACTGTCTCTTGTGACATTATCGAACACATCGGACATCTATTTTGGGAAGCTCAAAGAAAAGAGTGGATGGTTAAATACGGTTGCTATAACGAAGAAACTCATTTCGGAATTTTTTCTCCCCAGAAAATGAACGAGCTTGACCGAAAACTACATCTAGCTGAAATAAGCTTCTCATCTAGTCGAAGACCTGGACTACAACAGTTTCTTTTTATCCAAGATTGGGAACAAGAACAGCAATGGCAACAAGCAGAACAATACTGCCGACAATTCGAGCAGTACTACAACGAAGTTCATCATACAGGATTTACCAAAAATCAAATCGCTAGATATGAATACTATCGTTCCATAGTTAATGATATTTGGGACATAATTGAAGCCCGATATCGGGCGGGTATTCATAGAAAGTTTGATTATGAAGATGCCTACGAACAATGGCAATGGGGCTGCTACTTTAATACCGACGCATCAAAGCTAGAAAGAATAGCCATGTTTGCCGTCGAGACAGACTTGACCACAATGGGTTGTTATATAGAAGAACCTTTTCCCAAATACATGACAGACAATTACTGGCATTTTAAAGAAATCGGTAAATGGCTGAAAGAAATTGAAAATTAATTTGTCGATTTCTAAAAACTGTTGTATTATTGTAATGTTACGTTATTAAGTTGATAACGTAAGCCAAGACATATTTAGGACTTTTCGTCCTCCTACCGACCAGCCCAAGGGCTGAGTGTGTCTATTTACAGGAGGATGTCAATGTCTCTACTAGGTTTACGTTTTCGTGCGATCGCTTCTCACCTTCAATTACTCGACTATCAGCATCAAGATTTAGCTTTTGAAAAAGTTTCTAACTTAGTCGCCACCCAACTAACAAACCGATGGGAAAGGGCGATCGCTCATCGACAAGACCCTGAAGATCCCTACACTGTTTGGGAACTGCTCTATCTAGATGCCGTAATCAATCTAGAAGATTGCCAGGGAAAATTTACTCGCGTAGGAGTATCTTTAGTAACGGAGGAAAACAAAGCATATCGCGTTCTCAAACAGGCTCAAAAGCCAGCTTTTAACAAAGTGCGTAAAAGCTTAAAAATTTATCGCTATTGGGTGTTTTGTGTCGAGCCAAAATATTTTCCCGATTGTGGGGAATGGGTAGATATTCTCTATAGCGAGATTGATAAACCCAATCGAGAAGGTAGTTCTAGACTAATTATTTTATAAATCATCTAATCGCAATACTATATTCTCTTACGCTGGAAGCGTAGGAGGATATCTATTAATAACTCAAAACATAAATCAAAATAATTTTACCGATTTAGAAAACTTGAAAATAAAAAATAAAATTATTGACGTTTTATAAGCCGTAGAATATCTTTGAAGTGTTAGCCTAACACGCAGCTCGCAGAAAATACATGCCTAAAACTCTTACCAAGTTAAATAGCAAACAGCAAAAAACTCTGGAGGATGTTCTTAAAAACCCTATAGCAGCTAATCTGGTCTGGAATGATGTGGAAAGTCTCTTCCGCGCACTAGGATGTCAGGTAAAGGAAGGTAATGGCTCAAGAGTCTCGGTCGTCTCGAACAATACTGTAGGACACTTCCACAAGCCGCATCCTAGTAACGAAACCAACAGGGGAACGGTAAAATCTGTAAGGCTATTTCTGCATAATGCAGGAATTATAGTAGAGTAATCTACTAAATAAAAAAGGGGGGGTAGGTTTATCCTTACCCTCTATTATTTATAGAGGTTGATAAAATAGAAATTGAAGTGTAATGTAGTCAGCTTAAAGTTAGCTAATTAAGGATAGAGAAAATGATGCTGTTTAATTACAAAGATTATGTAGGCTGTGCAGAGTTTGACGAAGAAGCAGAAATTTTCTCAGGTAGAGTTATCAATATTAACCGCGATATAGTAACTTTTTGGGGAGAAACTCGCGAAGAAGCCTATCAAGAATTTGTTATTTCTGTAGATGGTTATTTGGAATTTTGTGAAGAAGAACATCGCCAGCCTGAAGCTCCTCTCTGCATATCATAAATTTTTATGCTCTTGTGTCAACAATTGACCTTTCTCAATGCCTAATTATTTAACCTCAAATGATTAGTCGGTTTATGCACCTTTCTACTTTCTTTTGCTTTTGTGTAAAAAGCGTTTGGTCGCCATCCCATTTGGCTTATCTTTACCAAAATATTTCTCACTACGATAGCGCAACCAAACTTTTAGCTGTTGTGGAATTTGCTCTTTTTGTTCTGGTGTCAAAGTCTCATAAAGTACCAATGCCTTTTCTCTTTCTCCTCTGCAAGCAGCATTATTATGAGCATCCCAATAACTCCGCGCTACCCTAATGCGCCTACATACTTCTTTGACCTTATCCTTATCCTTTAGTTCTTTATTTTTCTTCTTTTTGGCAACCAAATGACCCTCTTCTTTTCTACAAATGCTGGAGCTTCGTCAATTTTAACGCGAGGTAGTTCACAACAGATCGTGTTTGATAACTACTCACCCCAAAAATTCTAGCGATCGAGCCAGTCTGGAATCACAAAGCCATCAGTTTGAAGATTGCACGATATTACCGCACCATTGTTGGTATATTTATTGGCGATTCTGACGTAGTTATTTAAGCCAAACACGAAGTTTTGGTGATTATCGCATTTAATTGACATTTCTTTGATTTTTTGTGCCTTAATTTTCAGAAAATGTGAAGGAGTGTAATTATATTTATGTTTATTAGTTTTGATATACCAAGCCATAGCGTGTAGCAACCAAAAGTACATTGTGTACAGATCTCTATCGCCTTTACCTTGATTATCAATTAGTGTCTGACATTTCTGGCGATACTCTCGATTGCCAATAATATTATTAAAAGTTGGCAGAATTTGTTCTAATCTACTTAATTCAACTTCTGGATCGCCCCAAATATTATTACTCTTGAAAAATGATAGGTCTTCTAAGATATTTATTTTCTCTACCTTTGGTATAGCTATATTAGCATCGGCTATAGTTTTATATCCTATATTTTGAGTACGCTTGCTATCTATTTGTAATTGTTCGGAAGAAAGCAAAAGTCGCTCGCGACAATTATCAGCTTGTTCTGTCATCCCAGCTAGTTCGTATTGTTCGGCAGCTTGTGACCACTGTTTTTCCATCTCAAATAGTTTTGCAGCCCTTACTGGCATTCCAGCTAAGGCGTACTGCCCGGCAGCTTGTTGCCATCGTTTATTGCTCTCAAAAATTTTAGCTCGGCAAAGAGTAACTTCTTTGAGCATTCCAGCTAGGGAATACTGCTCACTAGCTTTTTTCCACTGTTTGTTATTCTCAAAAATTTTGGCTTGGCATCGAGCAACTTCTTTATTTTCACAAACTTGTTGTCTTTTTACATTACCTAATTCACCCCAGCAAACAGCAGCCTGTTGCCACTGTTTTCTAGCCTCAAAATCATTTGCTCGACATCTATCGGCTTCTACGGGCATCCTAGCTAATTCGTATTGTTTGGCAGCTTGTTGCCACTGTCTGTTACTTTCAAGACTTTTAGCTTGGCACAAAATAACTTCTTCGTTCATTCCAGCAAAGGCATACTGCTCGGCAGCTTTTGCCCATTGTTTGTCTCGCTCGAACAATTTTGCAGCCCTTACTGGCATTCGGGCTAAAGCGTACTGCTCGGCAGCTTGTTGCCATCGTTTATCGCTCTCAAAGCTCTTAGCTTTGCAGAGAATAGCCTCTTCTGACATTTGAGCTAATTCGTATTGCCGAGCAGCTTTGTCCCACAGCTTTATTTTTTCATATTGTCGTGCAGCTTCTATCGGCACTCCAGCTAACGCATATTGTCGAGCAGCTTTGAACCACTCTTGCTTGTTTACAAAATACCAGGCTCTATACTCAGCAGCCTTTTCTGGCATTCGGGCTAACTGATATTGTTGAGCAGCTTTGAACCACTCTTGCTTGTTTACAAAATATTTAGCAATATCTTCAGTAGATTTAGCGATACATTTAATAGCCTTTTCTGGCATTCGGGCTAGTTGATATTGTTCTGCTGCCTTTGCCCATTTACGATCGCGCTCAAATAGTTTGGCAGCTTCTTGAGGCAGCTTGGCTAGTTTGTATTGTTCTGCTGCCTCTTGCCATTGTTCTTTAGTTTCAAATTCTTTGGCAGTTGCTATTCTTGTCTCAACTTTTTTAAGCTCATTGTCACTTTTTAGCCAACATTTACGAGCCTCTTTTGAATAGTTTAGTTTTTCCCAAATTAAGGCTGCATCTTCCCATTCAAGTTCTAATTCTAAAGCGCGAGCTTGACAAACTTGTTGCTTATGGGTATTATCTGCTTTGCTCCAGTAAATAGCAGCTTGGCTCCACTGCGCTTCTTTTTCTAATAATGAAGCAGCTTGTTGCCAATCTTCTAACTTGACAAAAAATTCGGCAGCTTTAGTATATTCTTCTTCTTGTAAAGCTAATTTAGCTGAAGCTTGCCATTTTAATTCAGCGTCTCCTGAGTTTTCAAAACATTCAATGGCTTGACGATAGCGTTTATTATCCAGATAATATAGCCCTTTTTCTTGCCAGTCCCGAACTGTTGATTCGAGTCGCTCCATTCGTACAGATTCAGCATCTATTTGCTGCACTAAATCTACTAACTCTCCTTGATTCCAAACTACAGAAAGTCGCTCTTCCCAAACATTTAAAATTCTACGAGCGCGAGTAATAGCAACATAAAGTAAATTTAGTTCCAACCTTAATTGGGGTATCTCTTTATCTTTTAGTACAGGTATGCCTTTAATAGCCTTTGACCATAAATCTTGGTGAGGTAGAAAAAACTCAACTAAAAAAACTGTATCAAATTCTAATCCTTTAGCCTCTTCAATAGTAAATACCAAACTAGAATCTAGCTCAGTGCATAATTTTTCTTTTTGCTCTTGAGTTCTAACTAAGACTGCATCTCCTGAATAAAGCTGTTTCACAATAGGTTTAATATTTTCTGGTGGTGCATTAATTAACCGCGCAGATTTTTCTATCAGGACAGATTTACTAGATTGGCAATCAAGATAGTCGGAATCATTTATTTTTTCTAGCAATAGTCGCGATCGCAATATTAAAATTTGATTCGCTAATCTAACTAATGAGTCAACACTACGAAAGTTAAAATGAAGTTTCTTCTCGACAACTTGTCGATTGATTATACTAAGATGCTCGCTATAGTAAAATAGACTCTTTAAATCTTCCCAGCGAAAACCACTAGGACTAATCATTTGGTAAAGATCGCCAGCAAAGACAAGATGACCATCGGGTGCAATAAGCTGCATTAATAGATATAGCTGTAATTCGGTTAAATCTTGTACCTCATCACAGACAATCATCTGATAAAAGTATTGAGGCTCATGCTGGATGTATTTAAGAGCTTGTCTGGCTAGATCTATTTCATTAAAGCGTTTCTCTTCTTTCAAATAGTTTTGATACCATTGAGCTATTTTATAGATATTAGGACGTTCTTGCGGGGCAATAACTGACGATTGATTTTTACCTAAAGCTTCGTATTCTGTTAATGAAAACGCTTCTGCATCAGTTCTAAGACATGACCCTTTAATGATGCTGCGAATTTCATCCCAAACTAACGCAGCAGGATAAATTCTACTAATAGATTGATGGCAATACAATCGTTCAAAAACTTGATAGTCAACTTCGTTATATTCGAGATAAGTTTCGCCAGCCTTTAGTAAAATCTGCGAACATAAATCTCGAATTGTCTGAAACTGAAACCAAGATTCGATTTCCTCAATTTTCTTACCGACTATTTTTTGAAATTGCTTCGAGGTTTCCTTAACTAAAACAGGATTGTAAGCTACGTAAAGCCGTTTTCCAGAATCAAAACGTTCCAAGCTTTTAAGCAACTGATATAAACCTACTGTTGTTTTACCAGTGCCAGCACTGCCAGATAACAATAAATTACCATAATGATTTACTAAAGCACTTTCTTCTACTGAAAGTCTTAATGGCAAATTTTCATCCTGCTCGACAATTGCTTTATGCCAATCTAATTCCGACTCTAATACCTGCCATTGAATATTACCTAACAGTTCGTCTGTAATATCTTCAAGAATCTGTAATTCTTCATCAATAGCCTCTAGAATAGCGTCTAGTTCTTCTTCCAAAAGCGCGTCGCAGTTTGTTTTTAAATTACCAACTTCTCTAATTACCTCGGCATCTAGCCATCGTGCATCGGGAGTTCTAATTCTGGCTTTGGCTCGCTGAAAAACATCATCGTGATCTAAACAAATATCTTGAACTGCTATATACACTAGCGGTTGTTTCGTATCGGGAGCGATCGATTTTTCATAGGTATAAATAAGCCGAATCGCACTAGTTATTCTAGCTTCCCATACTCCTTTAGCAACACCCTTAAGCTTTTTTGCTCTTAAACCAACATCAAAACTTTGCTGTCTTAGTTTGTCTATACATTTCCAAGTACTGTTTTTCCAATCCTCCTGAAATTTTTTAGTACGAAGAAATTCAGTGACATCAGGATGTAAAATTACTGGCAGAAGCATAAATAAGATAATTTTAAAAGCTTTATTATTTAAAGTTCCCTAAAATCTTTTAAATCTAACAGTTTTAATGAAATAAACTCAATTTCTTGTCCAATTTGGAACTATAACTCAAATTTAGTTAATTGCTCGCTATTTAATTTTTTATTCTAATAAAGTGTATAAAAACAAATGAAACACAGCATGAATAGATTTGAACTTCAAACTCTAGCCAATAAAAGCGTTGTTCGGGTTGTTTGAGCGAAGCAATGGCAGGAATAGAATCTTGATTAGTAACTGATGCTTAAGCCATCCTCTAACTGGTTTTTGCTCTGACCAATTGAATGAATTAATTCTGCTAAAAATTCCTTGAATTTTGTGTTTTTCACTCAGTGCTACGATACGATTGCTTATAAGAGCCATCACAAAATGCTTGTCTAAATTCTGTAGAATAAAGCTCATGTTTTCTTTTGAGGAAAACTATAATTTAATTACTTTCATCTTCAGTTAGTCGTTTCAATGACGTTTTATTGAAAGCAGGAAAAGTGAAATTAGGATATTGCTCGATCGCTTGTTGTAATTCATCAAAAATTGGGCTATCTATTCCAGTAGCTATACACCAAACTCGCGCACGAGTCAGAGCAACAAAAGTTTCATTTCGTTTGTGAAGTTCTTCTTCCTGTTTCCATCCAAGTGGTTGAGTTGCATAGTGAAAACGACAGGCATAAACTTTCCATGCTTCATTTCCCTTGGCACGATATATGTTAGATATAGTCACGCAATCATCTTTACGGAAAATACTGGGATTACCATTAACACCAGCAATATAGCTGTCAACTCCGTATTGGTCTAGCGCATTCTGAAGCTCGTATAAATAGGGTTTTTCATAATCTCCGCACAAAGCAGTAATCATAATGTCCCAAGGATCGAATCCTAGCTCGATATCTTTGGCAACCTGTCGAGCAATCCATTCTCTTTCTTCTCGTTCGGTATTGAACGGTTGAATAGTTAGCGATGTTCCTAAAGCATCTTTTAGATCGAAATCATCTTGGTCGATTGGATGGGGACTAGAAGAAAGCGATCGCGTAATAGTAACTGGTTTGCCAACGCTTCTGAAATCACCCTCAACTTCGTATCCCAAATTTTCCCATTCTTTTTTATGTGTAACTCCTTGTAGAGAGCCTTCTTTACGAAATAGCCCCATATTAATTGCATGGGCAGTCATCAGTAATTGTCGCGGTGTTCGATAACAAGTATTCATATTATGAGCTTTCTGAATACCATCTTCATATACAAGCGGCGTTCTATATGTTGAAGGTTTATCTGGAAGCTTATTACCGCCTAAGTCAACTACTGGTGTGCCATCAGGATTATTTCCGAAAATTGTTTTTGGTCTAGGGACAAGAAGAGAACCAATTCCTTGTGCCTCATCATAAGCCCAGTAGAGTCGTTTAGGGTCAGACAAAATTTGATAAGCTAATTGATAAAATATTGGAGGCAAATCCTGTCCTTCGTCGATCAATAAAGAATCATATATTGTAGGAAATAGCTCTAAGCTTTTTGATTGACCAAAAAACTTTTCAAAAATTTCTTTTTTCTCTAGTACTTCTTTGCCCTCCGAAGAAATTATTGTAGATATTGCATGATTTATTTCTTTGTTTGATTTTGCTTTTAGTTGTGTTTCTAATTGAATAATTACATCTTTAAGCAAGCACAAACAGATATATTCAAAAGATTCTCCAGGTGAGCCATAACCTACCTCGTGTTTTACATCGTTGACAATTTTGGGTCTGACTCCAGATCTTAAAGCTAAATTATAGTAGAATCCATCTTGTTCTCTTCCACCCCAAGCGTGCAGCACTTTCAGTTTTGTCCAGTCTGGTTCTTGATTTTCAGGGTGCATTTCTCGATGATAACAAGCTATAAGTTCGAGAATTTGGTCGTATAAAGAACGAGTGAAAAAGATAAAACCAATTGTCCAATCAGGATGTTTAATATAAATTTTTGCTGCTCTTTTTGCTAACAATACAGTTTTTCCAGTTCCAGCTAAACCACGAAGACGTTGCGCTCCACTCGGTACTTCAAAAGCAATTTTCTGTTGAGTTTCATCTAATATTTTGAGTCTAGATTCAATATTTTGAATAACTCTAAGAGGATTATTTGGTGGTGTTCCTGTAGGAATATCACGAGGTTCTCTTGATGGTAAGATTCCCCCTAAAACTCCTTTAACCAACTCCCACTCGCGATCGCTTAATTTTTGTTGACGATTTTCTGAATCTTCAGTTAGCTTTTTCTTCAAAGCTGTTGAAGTCAGACTCTCATAAACTAATACCACTCCTTGAGTAGATGGTAGTTGCCCGAATCCTTTTGATTCCCATTCTTTCTGTCTAACGTTTGGAAGTGCTACTCGAAAATTAAAAGAAGATACTAATCCGCGAGTTTCTCTACGTTCTGTCAATTTGTTTTTGATAGCAAACATTTCATCTTCTGCCTGAGCAACTGGCGTATCAGTTTCTCGATACCAGTTCTTCATCTGCCATTCATGCCCTTGAATACTATTGATATTGTTTATAGAGCATCCCTTACATTCGATTACCCATAGCCCCAACTTCCGATGCAACATGAGAATGTCTGGTTCACGATTAAGTCTGCCAGTCCTAGTAAAAATTGGATATCGATAATACGCTACTCCTTCTTCATCTTTAAAAGCTCCTTTCAGCCATTCCCAAACTTTTTTCTGAGCTTGATTATCGTCAAATGGTTCGTAGGGGAAAAAATCCATACTACTAACTCCATCAATTATTTACTTTATTTGTAGGGTTTTGATAATGAAACTATTTATTTAGACAAATACTGCGATCGCGCTCTGCGCGCTGGCTGAGTCCGAAGGACTTGCTACGCAATCGCCAATCGCAACTCCTCACCTCGTTCTCCCAACTCTGTAAGCTTTGTCTCGATTAGCTTTGAAGCAGCAGATGAAGGCTTTGTTTTCCCTCGCTCCCATCTACTGATGCTAGAAAAAGAAACTTCCAAACTGTTTGCCAATTCCTCTTGTGTTAATCCTGAAACCTGCCGCAGTTCTCGAATTAATTGACCTACAAAGGGTTGCTTGAGCTTTTTGATTTTTAGTATTTCCATTAATACTGCTGGCATTCAAGACAGCACGGACATCTCACGGTGCTTTCTAGCCGAAAGCATCCGTGTCCTCTTATGACTAAGCAAGTGCTGTGTATTTCGCTCACTATCTTGGCTACTCGATCGATATAAAGGCTGTAATTCAAGTACAGTTCTTGCTATGATGAGCGACACTTACAAACAATAGATATATGCTTAACAATAGTCAGCGATCGCTAGCCACGCAAGCTGAGTCTACGACTTGCGTTGCGCTTCCGCTTATCGGCAAAGCCCAAGTCACGCAGCTAATCGCAATTACTCATTTACAGGACTTGCGCACTTCAGTACTGAAAACCTTGATTTACCGTTACAGACTTGCTGCTCAAACAGCGAAATTTTGTTCAACTGCGTAAGTCCTGATTTAATTAATTTATGTGGTCTGTATATATAATTCGATGTTGCGACAATTCTCTTTATACAGGGATTTCCAATGATGTCCCCAAACGTTTTAAGGTTCACCAATCGGGCAGTAACCAAGCTGCTAAATATACCAGAAATAAACATCCCCTACAGTTAGTTTTCAGCAGTGAAATAGGAAACAAATCGGCTGCTTCTCGTGCCGAATATCATCTTAAAAGACTATCAAAAAGAAACAAGGAATTACTTGTAGCAGGTAAAACTTCACTCTTAAACTTGGGAATTATCGAAACAAAGATTTGAGCGATCGCCACAGCATCTCTCTTCAGTAATAATTTGCTCTAATGAACGTAAATAATTGCCAAAAGCTTTGATTGAATTAAAACGTTATTTAAGAAACTACATTGGGCAAACTAGAAAATACCTGGAAACCTAATTCGTTTAAAGATATTAATTATGAATAATTCGCTAATGGTAATTTTTCCCTATAAATTGCACAATACTTGGGTTTTTGACGACTCTACAGTGGGATTACAGCAAGAACATGCCCTGGAGGGCATCGCCGTTGCATTTGCAACGTCGGCTCSCGAAGCGCGAGCGTAAATGGAATCCCAGAAATAATCGATCTTTTAGTTGAGAACAAAGAACTAGCTAATGCTAAGGAAGGATTTAAACTCATTTTTTCTCAGACTCCTTTCCCTGGTTACGATCTAAAATTAGCCTGGAAGTCAGAAGAATATGGTGGCAACTGGTACTATTGCCAACAATACGATCTTGAAGGTTGGTTATGTCCAGCCTTATTTAAATACTTTAATCGCGCCCCGCAAAACATTTATTGTCAGGCACAGCCGAAGAACTAATCTGCAAAGTTAGATTGTGGTTATTAATTAACAACTGGTATAAATGTGAGGTGGCAGTGGAAACATCGACTTTAAATCGCGGAGAATTACTACTACTACCCATTCTCCGCGATCGCTATCCACTGTAAAAAAACACCATTTTAATTGGCATTCCCTATTGCTGTATCTTGGCATTGATGAGTGTGTAATAATTTGGCTGCAACTGTCTACAGAAAATCCTGATTGTAGATGTCATGAATATTAAACTATTACCTAATTAGCAACACCCTAAAAAACATTGTTTTACAATTAGCATAATGTTTTTTGAGAAAATACTAAGATTCCAAATGAACTTTTCTCATCCACCCCATGAGATTTTCAATCAAATTTGGCGAACTTGGGGAAAATTGTTTTAATTTGCTTGTAGGTTGGTCAGTAATGACACAGATTGCACCTTCAAAGGTATTCAAAGGATCTAGTATACTTTGACTAAATCCCGTCCATTCTGTTTCTAACGCAGTTGAATCGTAAAATACTAAAACTATTAGTTTGTCCGTATTGCGCTGTAGCGAATGCCAATAAGACTTAAGTAAAGGCATAGTTTCTGGTTCGCCATTATCTCTTAGCGGACATTTCCAATCAAGCATTTGGTCATAGATTTCAACAGCAGGATTATTGCGATCGCTTATTTGTCTTTGATTAATACAAATTAATTGAATGCGGTCTTTAAAAATGTCATCTTTATCAATTGAACTTAAAAGCTCAAGAGGCAGGTTCTCTAAATTTAAAGCTAGTATATACGAGTTAGCACCGACACCTTCAAATTCTGACATTTCTTGATGGGAAGGAATTTGAGAATTGTGCCAAGCTCGATGAAATTCGGGATATGACATAGTTTGAGCGCAGTGCCAAAAGATTTTATCTAACTTAGCGTTTTCTTTTTCTATAGATGAATATTCTTTTAATATAAAAACTGTTTGATAAGACTGTGGTTCGGCAATGTTTTTAATCAAACTGTTTACAATAGTATGGGTCAGTTTTTCGTTCTGTTCGACTATCATTTTGAGCAAAACATCAACTACAGCTTGATTTGCTATACTAATTAAACCTAGTTTCCTGATAATAAAAGATTTTCGGATTTCTAAACTTGAATTATTTTCTAAAATGCCGATTAGTAAGTTAACAGCCTTTGAATTGTTTGGTGAAATACAACCTAAAGTACAAGCAATATCAAAGCAAAGGTTTAAATTATTGGTATTTTCAAGCAATTCCGTCAAAACAGCAATTGCTTCTTCATTATAAGTTTGATAACCGCTTTGAGCTAGTAAACTAAGAATAGAAGTAAAATTGTTTTTTGAAAGTTCTGTGTCAAAGTTACTTTCATATTTTAAGTTCTGTAATATTTCAATTAAAGACTCTGTTATCTTTGAGTTTTTGAGTAAATTTTCTTCTAATTTATCTGGCTCGACCACAGTTCCATGAGTTGCATTCTTAGCTTGTACCCAAGAATCAAGTAAAAACTGTAATACTTGAATATTTCTGGAATCAAGTTCTAGAATTTTTAAAGCTGCTCTACAGCGAATTAACGTATCAGGGTAATTATACAAGTCATCGAGAACTTTATTACAATTTGGCAAACGGTCGATACAACTAGAAATATTATCTATTAAAGTCAAAGCAATTGTTTTACGAACAGATTTATTTAAATCTTCATTCAGCAAAATAACCAAATTCTCATATATTTTTTCAAAAGCAACATTTTCAGAGATTTTTTGAATAACTTCACTGCAAATATCTTGATTGCAATTCTTTTTTACTAGCTTTATTAATCTTTCTAAAATACTATTGTTAGTAACAGCTATTTTAGACAAATTTGTTAGTATTCTTGGAATATTTTCTCTTTCAAATCTACTATTAAAAGAAGTATGACGTAAAAAGTCAAACAAAATTTCTAGAGATTGATAATGTTTTGAGTTTACTTCAATTAATTCTGTAGCAACTTCAGTTTTAATTTTTTCATCAGACAAATTGTATAAAGCTTTGTCTAAAGTTCTGCATACAATAGTATTTTTAGAATCGAGTCTTTTTAAAGCTTTAGCGGCTTCGTATTTTAATAACCAATCGTTTGAGTTGCTAATATAATTAGAAAGAAGTTGAATAGCTTCGATGTTTTTTGAAGAAATTATATTCAACCAATTAATAATTTTGATATATAATTTTTCTTTAAAATTAAAACTTAATTCTTTTTCTAAGATATCGATCAGCAACCTAGTTACTTCACTATTACTTATTGCAACTCTAGCTAACGTATCGCCTGCTGCATCAAAACTTTCAGCGGCTTTTTCTAATTTCTCATCTAAACCAAATTGCCGCTTAAGATTTTTTTCTTCTAAAGTTTCTTCTCTTATTACACTTTGTTCGAGAGCTATTTTCCATCTTTCGCTATTTAAACATTTTTGTCCTAATTCATCTTCTACATATAAAGGCATTTCTTCAAGTGAAGGAAGTTGTTCTGTTTCCTTGGAAATTTTATACTTACGATAGTTTCTTAATTTGACAATTCCATCATAGCCAACATTAAGAAAACGTATTATAGCTTTGATAATCTCCGAATTGCCAACTTTTATTTTAAAAAACGGAAAATACTCTTCTGAAAAGTTTGGTGGCTCGTGAATATCAAATTCGCAATCTATTTCAACTAATTTTTTCCAAATGAAAACATTGTCTATCCAATGAATTAGATGTTCGGTAACTACTTCATGTTTGGGAGCGAGTTCATTCAAATACCAAAAATGCTTAAAGGATACTTTACGTTCTTTACAATTGTCAATTTCCCACCAATATACTGTATTTAATAAAGCCTCTAAAACAATGTTTCTGTCCGCTTGTTTTAATGCTTGTTCGGCAAGTTTTATCAAGTTTCTAGGAGCTTCGACCCAGTCCTCAGTTTCTCCATCAAAATAACCATATACCCATCCAATAATTTTTTCAAAAATTTTTATATTAAATTTATTTTCTTTGAATTCGGCAGCTATAGCCGACATTACAAAGTATGTTTTGGCTGAATAGTAGTTATATTTGCCATATAATTGAAAACATAAATTGCTAAACTCCATTAAAGCTTTAATTAATTTGTCTTTTTTATCAACGGAAATATTTTTTCTTCCAAACCATAACAACATTACTTCCTGCCATTGCGGTTCGAGATAACGATATTTTCCTTGAGAGGGATTAGTAGGTACGTGGTCTAAGAAAAAATGCCAGTTATCGATCGCACTAGCAGCAAAATATTCTTCAAAAGTAGGATGATAGAAAGCATAGACTTTTTCAGTAGGATTTTCTGCTGCTACACCCACTTGATTGAGCCAGCCTAGATTTTGTGCTACCTCAAACAAAGATTCTTCTAAATATTGACTAATAAAAGTTTCACGTAAGCGAAAACGCGATTCGTTTCTATCTATTGCCTGTAGTGCTAGCTGTCCTAAAGCAACATTTAATTCGGTTTGGCTAAATCTTTCTCTGACTTTCCCCTGATTCCAATTATAAAAAGAGCTAACAAACCGCTGGTACAATTCTGCCTTAGTTGTAGGAAGCCGCTCTTGGCTCAAACTATTTTGCTGTTGCCAGGAATAACATAGCAACATCAGACGTAGAGGATTTTTGATTAAATCGTTAATGCGTTCTTTTCCTGGTTGTTTGAGAAGCGAGCGCAAGTTTTTTCCCTTTTGAGTGTCACTCTTCTCAAACCATTTACCGATAAACTCGTCAACCTGTTCGGAAGCAAAATCTAGATTGCGGTAAACATCAAAGTCATAAAGGGCATTTTTATTAGCATCCCAAACATTAAGACGACACGTTAATACTACCCGTACATTATTTATCCAACCTTCACTTAGTTGTGAGGTAATATGCTGCAAGGGATTATCTACTGCCATTTCGTCTACTCCATCGAGTAGCAGCCACACTTTACCACTCTCTATTAGTTTTCCAAATGCTTCTTTTAATTCAGAAGAAACTACGAACTTCTGAGTAGCGTTTCTCAGCCAATCTTCTGACAAATAATCTCTTAGCGATTTTGTACCCATCTCACTTAATGAGAGCCAAATTGGTGTACTATCAGTATCTTCTTTTAAAATCCAGCTAGCTATCTGTTGTAAAAGAGTAGTTTTACCTGCTCCTGGCTCGCCAATAATGGCAATGGGTTTATTTTTAGAAGCAATTTGCTCGAAAAACTGTTTGTTTTCAATGGGAATTAGTTTTTCCTGGTATAACTCCGAACCTCTTTCTGGCTCTCCTTCGTTGCAATCGCGTTTTTGCCTTTGTTTCCGTTCTACTATTCCTAAAGGAACATACACCTCATCTCGTTCTAACTCAATTCCATCAATTGCTGTTAAAGAATTACTAGTTAAGCGATCGAATTTTTGTGCTTCTAACACATTGCGACTAACTATGCGCCAGTCAATCTCTGCCTCAATACTTTTTTTGGTTAGTTCGGATAATTGTGTGTAGTTTGGCTCGATTAATTCTTTTCGCTGCTGTTTAACTTTTTCTGCCTCTTCTAGCTTATTAATAGCGATTAGCAACAATTCAGTACTGTGCAAGGCACGATAAGTAAAATCATAGTTAAATCTATGTATTTCATTATGTGAGAAGAAATTGCGAACCTCACGTAACTCGTTTACTATACTGCGTTCGGTGCGATCGAATCCGCTTTCAATACAAAAAGTATCCCAGCAATAGTCAATAATTTTAAACAAAACCAGAGGATCGTTCCACTTAGGTACATCGCCGTTAAAGTTATCAGAATTGAGACGTTTTTTAAGTTTGTTATTCCAGTCTATAGATTTTTTACTCAAATTTTGTTTGACAAAATCAGAAAGAGGCGGAGTTAAGACATGAAACAATATTCTACAAACAAGAATCTGATTATTTTCAAACTTTATTAAATTATTATTAGTCATTACTTTTACTCAAGTTAAAATAGTGCAATGTTTTTATCAATTAGGCTTAAACCATTGATAGCAAACCAACTGTATATCTTCTCTTTTAATTACTTCTAAAATACTGAAATTAATTGTTTCTTCAATCTCGTTATAAAGCTTGTTATCGATAAAAAACTCATCAAGCTCATAAATCAGCAAATTTAAATCTTTATTTGCAACAAAATTATTCCAAATTAACTTGATATCTTTTTCAAAGACGCGAAGATTGACTGTAGTAATAACATTTAATATTTTTTCTTTTGCTTCTTCATCTACAGTTTCAAGTCCAAATAAACTCGGTTGCGCGAGTGCCTCATTAATTTTTTGAAAGACTTTGTTGAGCTTTGGTCTTAGTTTGCTGCTGGTCTGCTGCTGCTGAAAATAAGTCAGCAAGTGACTCGTTGCAGTATCTAAAACTCTAAAGATAGCAGGATCGAACTGTACGGGTGGCAACTCATTTGGAGGTGGAAAATCTGATTCTTCGCACTTAAGCCAGCTAAAGATTTTACGCTTGTCAGTCTCCAACCTGTCTGGTTCGGTAATAATGTGTCCGTTAAAACGAGGATAAAAATGCCAAAAATGTTTATCTCTAGCTCGGAAAGCCAAAAATAATCCACCATCGCGAATATTGGGATCGGGAATATTAAAGTAACGAGTACTATGTATTCCTAAAGGTATTTCTTCAACTGCTTCTGCGGTTTTTTGTTGAATAAACTCCAGTAGAGGTAAACGCATTTCATCGAGAGATACTAAATCTGCTGCTTGTTCGAGAGCTTCTAAAATAGCTTCTTTCTCTGCCTGAGTATCTGCTTGTTTTAGTCGATATAATTCCTCTAAAGACTTTTCAGATATAGTTTCTCCTAATACGCTAGCGTCAAGTCCCACCTCGCGATCGATTGTTGCAATTCTCTGCTGTAGGCGTTCTACCAATCCGAGTAGATTTTCTAAACCTTCTTCTGGAAAACAGTTGTAAACATAAAGAGTCTCGTAATCAGTTCCCAAGCGGTCGATTCTCCCCGCTCTTTGAATCATTCTGACAGGATTCCAGTGAAGATCGTAATTTACCAGTATTCCTGCATCTTGTAAATTTTGTCCTTCCGACAATACATCAGTACAAATGAGAATATCAATTGGATTCTGCTGCAATATACCCAATTCTTCAGGATGCTGATGATTGGCTTTGGGAGCAAAACGCTTGACCTTTTCTTCGCGATGTTTTCCAGAACTGTCACCAGTGATCAGTTCGATTACTGGCTCTCTCATTTGAATCAGCCACTCGCGATCGCTAACTAATTGCTCGTACAAATACTTTGCAGTGTCTTTGTAGTAACTAAATACTAGAATCTTTTGACCTTTGAGTTTATTTAATAGCAACTCCTTGAATGCTACTAATTTGCGATCGTAATCCTGAAGATTTTCTACCGACTGCTGAATTTCATCTAAGGACTTGAGAATACCATTGAGAATATTTAGGTCGGATTGAATTTGCGCTTGCAGGCGATCGATTTGGTAATCTTTTGGCTCCACTTCTTCTAAAGCACCAATAATAGTCTCGATCGCTTCTTCTCCATCTTCATCCGTTTGAGTAGCGAGAAGCAACTTACGGAAATTCCTGCTATCTAGTAATTTTTTTTCTCTCGTCAAAATTTCATAAAATTTGGCTTGAAAATTCCTTTGATTGCCAATACTGTTAGTAAATGCGGTAAGAGAACTTTCCAAACGTTTGAGATAAAGAGCTTTCTGGAGAGAAACTAAAGCATCGTTGCGTTTGATTTCATTTTTTTCTTGGTTAGAGGTGCGCTTCTTAAAAGCTTTGATATTGTAAGGAGCAAGTTGAAGTAGATCGATCCGCTCGGCAATACCAGCATAAAGTCCAGCAAAACTAGCTTCAAAGTTATAGGTAAATTGCTCTAACTCTCTCTTGGGAAAGTGAATAAGTTTGCCACCGACCCTAATTTCTTCTCCTGCTGCCTGTCGCCTGATAACATCTTGACGACTGCGCCTGACCATTGTTTGTAAGAGCAATTCTGTTATTTCAACCTCGCCCTTAGCTAAAGCTCTGAAATAACCTTTTAGTTTGGAAATTCCCCATTCTCTGTAATATGTTTCCTCACCACGAGTCAGTAATAAAATCTGATGGTATAGATCGAAAACACTGTTATTGATAGGAGTGGCAGTAAGCAACAGTACTTTCTTGTTGCGGTTGCCAGTGGTAATCAATTTAAGTAGATTGTTAAAGCGATTTGTAGCACTATTACGGAAACTATGGGACTCATCAACAACTACGATGTCATAGTAATGATATCGACGAAGATCGAAATCTTTGCGGCTTACCGTTTCTTGAGAGACAACATCAGCGTAAATATTATAGTCACGTAACTTTTTAATCCAAACCAGATCGCGTAACTGAGCGGGACATACTACTAAAGCGCGAGGAACGTGACCAGGGCGGCGGTCTTTAATCAAGTAATAATCTAGTACGCGCAAACCAATATAAGTTTTACCCAAACCAACTGCATCAGCTACGATACAGCCTCTATGCTTCTCAATTAATCTAACTGCTCTTTCAAACCCTTCCTGTTGAAAATTAGCTAATTCTAAAGAAGTGCGATCCCCCTCTCCTACAACTGCATCATCTTTAAATAGTTCGTAGAGTGCTTTGAGAAATACCTGATAAGGAGTATAAGGCTTGCTGCCAAACTTAGAGGCATCAAGAGCATCAATGAGCTTGGCTTTGTAATCTAGATCTACACTAGGGTCGTTCCAAAATTTCTCAAACCAGTTTTCTCTTAAATCACGGGCGATCGCCTGGTTTTTGTTGAGAATATTTAATTCGGTATTACCGCTAATGCCAGAAGGGGTAAAGTTACTCGAACCTACAATACTAAAATGGTCAAAGATATAGGCTTTAGCATGAAGAAACTGCGATTTTTCACCCATAGCTCCAAATAACCTAACTTGTATATATTCCTGTTGTAGATAGGCTATTAGTCGATCGATTTGGTTTTTATATTCCTGCTTAAATGGTTCATTTTCTAGCTGATGCTGAATATTTTTGCGAAAGTAGCGAATTAAATCGATGCGATCGCTCTCTGCTGGACGAATGGCAGGGTCGCGCCCAATGAGAAGGCGTAAGTTGATAAGACGGTTCATAGCTTCTTCCAAACGCAACCATGCCTCAATGCGGAAAAAGCCAGTAGCAATATCGAGAACGATTTGCTGTTCGTTCTCAATCAATATTTTAAGAATATCCTCTAATTTATGTTGGGAATTATCTATATAATCTGGTAGTGCCATATTTATACTTGACAATTGAATTTAATTACGAAGAAAAAATATACATTTAAATTCGGGTTTTATCGGACAAGTTTCATCGGTAATATTATTATCATTGAGATATACAGTTCTAATATTTTCTAGATTTTTTAATGAAGTAATATCGGAAATATTATTACCGCTTAATACGAGATACTTAAGATTAACTAAAGAAGCAATTGGCGAAATGTCATGAATTTTATTTTGACCTAGTTTTAACTCCTCAAGCTCAGTTAGACTTCTAAGAGGAGTTATATCTGTAATCTGATTTCTTCCAAGATCTAAATATTCTAATTTATCCAATTTTTGTAGAGATTGAATATCAGATACATTAGCATGGTTGAAGGTAATACTAGTTAAATGAGTCAGCGTTTGAAAAGGTCTTAAATCTAAACTTTCGTTATCTTCACCAAAAATGACAACATAGTTTATCTTTAGTAATCTGCTACTGGCTAAATTGCAATCTGATGTATCTACTTCATTTAGTAATTCATCTATAGTATTTCTCGTGCTTTTCTCAAGATTATTTTTGTTGTTACACCAATCAGCAAAACCAGTAAACTTGTTTATGTCTATAGTTTCAACAAAATTATTTTCTACTACTTTATTGTTTGGTTGGCTCTGATTTTTAAAGGACAACCAAAAAGAAAAAATAACTACTCCTATTAAAAATATTTTATGATTGTTGTTAAAGCTCATATATTATTAGCATTTAAAAATTTAATTTAGTTTAAATCAAAATTTATTATTTTTATTTCTTGTGCAGTTAAACCGTAGAGGTATGCTACTTTATCATTTATTTCTGCTTCCCATTCTTCTACATTTTGTTTTTTAGCATTCAAGCATTTTTGAACTAAATTAGATATAGAGTTCTGCTCTTTTTTTGAAGCTTTAGAAATTGGAATTTGAAAAAGATTTTCTCTGTAAGCTTGTAAGTAGCCATTTTGTAAATCAGTACAAATATGACTAAGAAACCACCACCCTATTGAAGAATTTAAAATAGCTGCAACATATTCGTTGATTCTCGAAACTGTATAAAGAGCATCGTTATGTAAAAAATTATTTTTATCAAAAGCAAATGTCGCTACATTCATAAAACGACCAAGAATAATTTTAGGGGTTTCAAATTCATCCCAATAAGCACAAGACCTTAATTCCCAAAAGTATTTACCTTGATCGCAGCGTTTAACTAACCTTTCTCTAAATAACTCAAACCGAGCATAAATAGCTGGATAAGTTTTAGCAAAAATCTTTTCAGCTTCTTTATCCGATTTATTAGACCAAAGATGTTGTTTGTTTTCAGAAGATTCTATTTTGATTAAATATTGTTCGGCAAAGTTTACACTCCACCTTTTTACATCCCTTCCTCTCAGAAACGGCTTCAATACTTCAGCCGATGATGAATGTTCGGCAATTAGGCGATCGCGTGTGGCTCGATCGACTACAAAAGCTTCATTCAATCCAGTTTTAATACCGTAATAAAACCTTCCATTTACATACTTCCCTAATGGTGTACCAGCATTCCGTAGCTTATCCAACAACCGCAGCACTTCGGGAGATTCCAACCGCCAGCCATCGGAAGTTAGTTGTTGTTGAGCGATGTAAAAACTTTGGGTTTTAAAAACATTAGCAAATTCACTGAGGGGTTGTTCTTTGTCCCAATTCAAAATACGAGTTTGACAATCTTCTGATTTAGCTTTGCTAACCTGGATAATGCTAGGGTAAGCAATCGCTTCAAAAACAGAAGCATCTCCAAAATCAATTAAATACCGTACCGTCGCCCGTTCTCCCAAATACTCGCGTAGCTTCTCACCATAACCAGAACGGAAATATTTATTGGAGGAAATGTAAGTTAGCACACCACCCGATCTTAGTAACCGATACCCTTTTTCAAAGAAGTAAACATAGAGATCGGCAACTCCCGTATAGCATTCATACTCTTCTTTTAGGGCTGGTTTTAGTTCTTTTATTTGCTCTTGTCTTACGTAAGGAGGATTACCAATTACAATATCAAACCCGCCTTTTACTTCAAAAACATCTCGAAAATGTAGGTAAACCCCGTCCAGTTTGAAAACTGGAGTTTTGGCTCAAAATCAAATAGGCTGATTAAGAGAAGAAAAATAAGATCGATTTGATGTTAAAAGTAGATTACGCTCGTTGGAATCAAAGCAAAGAGTTATTAAGAACAGAGGCATTGGCTGCCAAACATCCTCGAACAAGAGAGAGACTGATGGCATTGTATGAAATTAGTGAAGGGAAAAGTGCTACAAAGGTAGGGGAACAAACCCGAAGAAATCCCCAAACAGTAATGGAATGGGTGCATCGTTATAATCAAGAAGGTCTCAAAGCCGTCGAGTATCAAAGAACGGGAGGAAGAAACCCTTTTTTTCCGAAACGGTGCGAAAAGATTTAGGGAATCAAATCCAGAAAGCTCTTTTAAGGTCAGCATTAGCACCACAAGAAAGAGGGAGGAAATCTCAAGGGTTTCCACGTTGGACGTTAAAAAGATTCGTCCACTGGCTGAAACAGAAGTGGAAGATAAATTGTTGTCGAGAGACAGTCAGAAAAACTCTTAAGCAGATGGGTTTTTCCTGGAAGAAAGCGAAGAAGTTGCTTAATAAAGGCAATACCGCCAAAAGAGCTGAATTTGTCGAACAAATTACTGAATTATTAGAGGATGCACTTCATCAAAAGCGATTAATTATCTATATTGATGAAGCCCATATACATTTAGATACCGATGAAGGTTACGGTTGGTCAATTCGGGGAGAAAGGTTTTGGGTCAGCTCTAGTTCTCCTGGAAGAAAGAAAGTCTCTTTTTATGGTGTTTACCTCTATAATCAGGCGCAAACCAGAATTTTTCCTTATGAGAAAGCAGAGAAAATTAATACCATTGATGTTCTCAAAAAGTTGCGAGTCGAATTTCCCCAGCAACAAATAACTGTGGTTTGGGATGGCGCACCATATCATCGTGCTAAAGTGGTCACCGAGGCAGCATCAGCAATGGACATCCATCTTCTACAATTACCTGGCTATAGCCCAGATTTTATGCCTGTCGAACATCTTTGGCAATGGCTCAGAGAAGACATAACTTATCATGTTTGTTATGACCAACAACAAGAGTTAATTTCTGCTGTTGCTGATTTTCAGCATCTAATTAATACTACTCCACTGTTTTTAAGCGATCGCTTGTGGGTTAAAAAACACCTCGATCCAGAAGAAGAAAAACTACGGTTTTCAAAGTAGATGCGGTTTAATACTGAAAAAATGAGAGCGATCGCTTTTTATTTTCTACATCGAGCGACAACTTATCTAATTCTGATATTTGGGCTGCTATTGCTACTTGTTTCTTTTCAGTATTTTTAGTAAGTTTGCCTTTTTTACTAATAGTATTATTGAGTTTTTCTTCTTCGCTTTTCCAGAAATTAAGGCGTTCGGCAATAGCAACTCTAAAGATATTTGCTTCTGCTTCTAATATCTTCTTTTTTAACTCGGCACGTTCGTCAGTTTGAGCATCGAAATACTGCTGCTGTAGTTCTAATAGAGGCTGAATTGCTTGTTGTATGGGTGTAACTTTGAGTTGAAGCTGTACTGCATCTCTATTAGTTACTGGATCTGGAATGAGAACTTCTCCGTTGATGGTAGAGATTAAAGAATCGCCACACATTAATTTATATTCGAGATTGGGCAATGGTTCTACATCGTCAATATCGGGAATATCAACCACTAGAGACAGCCACATTCTCAATTTACCTATTTCTATCGCTTCTGGCTTAATATCTACTCCGTAAAGGTTATTAGCGATAATGTTTCTCTTGAGCCTATTTATTGCCAAACTGCCTCGTCGAATGGGATTCCCTTCTCGTTCGGCAATAGATTGATAGGCATTTAGTATTACCTGCATCATGCCCATTGGAAAAGCAGCCGAGCCGACAGCGGGGTCTAAGCATTTAAGACTTTGTAATGCCAGCTTTAACTTTCGCGCCTGTTGGCGTGATATTAATTCTTTAAAGTAGTCTGCTGGCTGTTCGGGGTCAAACTCGATAATCTTTTTGACCGTTTCTAAATCCATTTCCGTCTCATCAGACAGATAACGAGCCAACACCTCAGTACACATGAAATGAACAATCTCGCGAGGTGTATAAAAAGTACCGCTTTTGCCTCTTTCTTCTACCTCCAGCATATTTTCAAAAACTTTACCCAACATCTCTGGATCTACCGCTACATCTTCATCTCCTTCAACGTTTTCGGCTACAGTAAAGTTATAACTGTTAAAGAAATTAAGAATGCTATTAGACTCGCCTGGATCGAATAAGGAGTTCGGTATTTCTATTCCCTTTGGTGTCTCTAATCCTGCGGCATCTTTTATATTTTTTCCATAGTCTCGATTAAATAAACCTCCATTAAGGTAGGGAATTTTACCCCAAGGAGAATTTCCATTAGGACGCTGTTTATTCAAAGTTTCAAAAAATAAAGGTTCTAAAACCTCGATATAGTAATCACTATCTTCTACGTCTAGTTTTAGCTTTCGATACTGCGTACTTAAAAAAGAGCGATCGCCAGCCAAAAATTCCTTCTTCTGTAAGAAATAGAGAAACATTATTCTTCCCAGAAAACGTTGAGCGAATTGATGTAGGCGATCTCGATCTTCAAAATAAGGATGGTTATTGCGATCCTTAATTACCTGTCGAACGCGATCGAATAATTCTTTGTAACCTTTGAAAAACTGCTTGGTTAATTTCTCAACATCAAAAGCTTCGCACTGAGCTTGATATAGTTCTAGAGGATTTTTATCTCGAACGGCAATCGCCTCTAATCTATCTCTGTCATAGTTCGTTGGATTGGTGCGATCGATCGACAGTTTGCGAATCCCAACTCTTAAGTTCATCTGCTCGTCAAAACTCTTGCGAGGATTAACTAGCATTAATTGGTTGTAATCTTTAGTGCCAAGCAACAGAAAATTGGATGGTCTTCTACATAAACTCTTGGCGATCGAGCGCATTCGACTACTGGCAACCGAAGGCGAACTGAATTCCTCTGGCTGTAGATGAAATAGCAATACTTGCAGTTCGCTATTTCCTTGATTGGCAATTAGATATGCGTTTTGAGTAGCTTCAGTACTACGGGCTGGTAACTCTAAATCGTTGACATCAAGTTGATTGGCTTTAGCGTTATAACCTAACTTACTAAAAAGAAAAGCTATTTTATCTGGTGTTTGGATCTGTCTTAGATCGTCGAGTTGCAGTAATCTTGTAGGCATCGAGCGCAAGGGGATTTACATAGAAAAAAGGCACTAAGTATCCCCCCACACATCTGTAGATGCGTTGGTGTTAGATATTAGTGAATGGTGAAATTCCGTCTTGCTTAGTAACAGGAAGGGTCTATAGCTTTAACTATTGGACTCGGTAGCATACTGCTTGAGCAGCTTCTCACCTCTTTCTCCCAACTCTGTAAGCTTTGTCTCGATTAGCTTTGAAGCAGCAGACGAAGGTTTTGATTTCCCCCGTTCCCATCTACTGATGCTAGAAAAAGAAACCTCCAAACTGTTTGCCAATTCCTCTTGGGTCAAGTCAAGTTGTTGTCGTAACTCCTTAATAAGTTGACCTACAAAGGGTTGTTTGAGTTTTTTGATTCTTGGTATTTCCATTAATGCTGCTGGCATTCGAGAGTGCTTATGACTAAGCAAGTGCTGTGTATTTCGCTCACTATCTTGGCTACTCAATCGATATAAAGACTGTAATATCAACGCAGTTCTAATTGTGATAGGCGGCACTGACAAACAATAGAGATATGCTTAACAATAGTCAGAGATAGGCAAAGCCTAAGTCGCGCAAGCCAATCACAATTACTCATTTAACTAATTCTATAAAGGCATGGCAGCAGAGACGAAAACTTCAAAAATCTCAATTGTTATTGGCAAATTGGGAATATTAAAAGAAAGTCGCCTGTACGAAAAAAATGGCTCGATTGACTGAAGATCCAAAACTATTAGAATTATTCATCCATCATGCTCCTGCGGCAATCGCTATGTTAGACAGACAAATGCAGTATTTGCTAGTTAGCGATCGCTGAATTAAAGATTATCGGTTAGAGAAAACTGAAATAATCGGTCGTTCTCACTATGAAGTCTTTCCTGAAATTCCCCAACGCTGGCGACAAGACCATCAAGATTGTCTCGCAGGAAAGGTAGAGGTTCTTACAAGTAAAGAAGATAGTTTTGTCAGGGCTGATGGCAGACTTGAATGGCTGCGTTGGGAACTACGCCCCTGGTTTGATTTTGAAGGTGAAATTAGCGGTTTGCTGATGTTTAGTGAAGTTATTACCGAGAGAAAAATATTAGAGCAACAACTGTTAGCTGAGAAAGAGCTAGCACAAATTACCTTAAGCTCGATTGGCGATGGAGTAATTACTACCGATGCTCTGGGTAAGGTAAGCTATCTCAATCCTGTAGCCGAACGACTTACTGGCTGGAGCCTGTCAGAAGCGACAGGAAAAGCGATAGGAGACGTTTTTCGGCTTATCGAGTGTTTTTCTAGAAAACCTCTAGTCAATCCCGTAAACTTAGTTCTAAAAGACAATCGAGTTCGCCAACTCCCTAAAGATACCCTATTGGTCGCACAAGATGGCACTGAAATTGCTCTTGAAGATTCTGTAGCACCAATTCAAGATACTCAGGGCAATCTTATTGGAACTGTTGTTGTGTTTCGCGATGTCACCAAAATTCGCGAATTAACTAGCAAATTATCCTGGCAAGCTACCCACGATACTTTAACTGGTCTGTCTAATCGACTTCATTTTGAAACTCAAGTAAAATTGGCAATTGAAGACTCTCAAGTTAATAAGACTCAACACGTTATAGCTTATCTCGATTTAGACCGCTTTAAAAGCGTTAACGATATTTGCGGTCATTTAGCTGGAGATGAACTACTCAAACAAATAACCGCACTACTCAAACAAAGAATTCGGACTTCAGATGTTTTCGCCCGTTTGGGTGGTGATGAGTTTGGAATCTTGTTCTACAAATGTAACTTTAAAATAGCGCAAAACATTGCCGAACAGCTTCGACGCTTAGTTCGAGACTTTGATTTTGTTTGGCAAGATAGAGTTTTTAAAATTAGTGTCAGTATCGGTTTGGCTGCGATTGCTCCAACTACAAACAATCTAACCGAGATTTTAAGTCGGGCAGATACAGCCTGTTATGCTGCCAAAAGAAAAGGGCGTAATAGCGTTTACCTAAGTAAAGCGACCAATTATTAACCGTTAAACAAACCGCTACAATATTTCTTTTCAGTTATAGCTTGCCGATATTTTTTAGATGTTTGAGGGAATGCTGTTAGTATGAAATTTCTTCTCAGCCATCTTGCTCATGAAAACTTCAGATACTTCTCAAGTAATGTTCTGTACCGACGAACTAATGAATGCTGCATCAAATCGCTATCGCATTGTGGTTCAGGTAGCCAATCGAGCTAAACGCCGCCGTTACGAAGACATGGATAATTACCAAAACGAGTCAGTTCAAAAACCCGTTAATCGAGCCATTGTTGAAATGTCCGATGAGCTTACTCAATCAGAAATTATCGGCGAAAATGAGGATTTTTCACCAAGAACTTATTAGAGGCAAGCTTCAATTTGGGCACAATAAGTAGGTAATTAGCACTTTTCTCATGAGAACAATAACTGTCATCTGTGCCTCACTTTTAATTTCCAACTTAACTTCCGTATCTGTAGTTGCTAGCTCGATACTAGAAAATGTCAAAGTTGTTAGCATTGGCGACGGAGATACCATTCGCATCGAGAAAAACTCTCAAACTATTACCATCAGATTAGGCTGTATTGATGCCCCAGAATCTCGCCAAAATCCTTATGGCAACAATGCTAAAGCTCGTTTACAAGAGCTTTTGCCTGTCGGACAGTCTGTCAGCTATCAAGTTATTGATACCGATCGCTACGACAGAACCGTTGCCGAAGTCTATCGGCGAAATCAGTCGATTAATTTGACTATGGTTAAAGAAGGTCATGCTGTTGTCTATCATCAATATTTGAACGGCTGTAAGTTAACTAAAGATTCTTACCTTGCTGCCGAAAATAATGCCAAGCAGAAACGACTTAACTTCTGGAGTGCTTCGGAATTAGTTATGCCTTGGGACTTTCGCAAAGGCAGAAGTAGTTCCAGCCAACCAACAGCTAATCAAAATAATGATAGTAATTGCGATGCCAGCTACCCAGATGTCTGTATTCCGCCCTATCCACCTGATTTAAATTGCGGTGATATCAGCTTTCGACGCTTCAAGGTCAAAGGTAGCGATCCTCACAACTTCGATCGCGATCGCAACGGTATTGGCTGCGAATCTAATTAAATCATACGACAAAAAAAATGCAGTTTAAACGACATTCATAGTAGAATGAATTAGTAAGAACTTAAATTGTACACATGGCTCAAACCATACCCAAGTTACAACCAGTTTTACCAATTTACAATTCTGGTGAATTGAGTCTCAAACAACTAGCTAGTTTTATTGGGGTCAATCAGTCTCAAATGGCAAAAATAGCTGCGGTCAATCCTCGTACAGTCGATCGCGACATAGCTTCAGAAAAAACTACCAAAAAGCTACAGCCCTTAATTCATTTATTAAAGATGCTCATGCTGCTGACGGATGGTTCTGCCGATAATATTCGCTCTTGGCTAAAAGAACCGTTAGTTGAATGGTATGGCGAATCCCCTTTAGATAGTTTGCTAGAAAACGATCTGCAAGCTGTCGAACAACTTGTTGGCAGAATTTACGAAGGCGATTCGGCTGGCTATTGACATCTCAATGGATAATGAAGCAGTCAAACGACAGCAGCAGTTGCTGCAAACCATCGAACAGGTAGATTTAGAGCGAGCTACGATTGCCTCAGTCGATGGTTATTATTACCGTACTACGAATCTTCGCTACGCTAAAGACCCCCTAGCAACTATCGGAGCCGAAAAATACGGAGGAAGATACAATTTCAAGCCTCCTGATGGCTATTCTATTCCCTGCCTTTACTGCGGCGAAGAAGATCTTACCGCAACTACAGAAAAGTTCTACGGTTTGAAGCGTAGCCGTACTTCCTTACCGCCTCATGCAGTTTTTGCTATTAAAGTTACTTTAAACCACGTTCTCGATTTAAGCGATCGCGTCTACTGTCAGGCAGCTAATATTGATTGGCAGGGAATCAATCAACCTTGGGAATATTTTCAAGATCGGTTGAAAACACCTTCTTACAGTCAAAAAATTGGCGAACTTGCCTATAATTTTGCTTCAGTTGAAGCAATTAAGTTTGTCTCAACCAAACAGCCTAGCAAACACAACTTGGCTATCTTTACAGATAAACTATTATTCAGTTCGATAGTAAAAGTTTACGACCCTAAAAACGATCTCAACCAAATTTAGCTTTATGAGCGAACTAATCAGAAGACGACAAAGAAAAAGAGCCGATACCTCAGATCCTTTTATTGAACTTTCTACCAAATCATTGTCACCCCCACAAGACATCGAACCAACTTCTGCCGATGTTCCTCCAACAAACTCAGAACCTATTACCGAAGAAAAACGACAATTACCTGTTTCATCTTCAGCCGCAGATAAGCAACGATATATAGACCGCATTTGTGCCGAAATAATAGAAGACAACCACCACTGTGACTTGGCTGACTCGGAATATTGGGACGGCTCTCATAACCGTTCGTCTTCTTATAGCGAACCATTATCCGACGAGTATTGTCACTTTCTCGGTGGTTATGAATAATTTTTATCTGCCATGCAGCCGAAGATTCGATACCTTGTAAAATTACAACTCTGGCAGAGTTAACAGCGGCAATTGAAACTTTGTGAAACCAAAAAATGCTAATTCTAGCTAGCAACTTATATCAGTATTTATGTACTATAATTTATTGAGTAATCTAAGATAGCCATAGCATAGTCTGAATGCAGATAATTTGGTTTCGTCGCGACCTACGCTTAAACGATAATGAGATTGTTGCCGAAGCTTGTAAGAACCAGCAAGAAGTTTTGCCCTGCTTTATTATCAACCCCTGGTTCTATCAACAACCAGAAATAGGAACGGCAAGAGTACGATTTTTATTCGAGTCTTTGACAAATTTGGATGCTAACTTAAGAAAGCTAGGTAGCAAACTGTATCTTTTTGAAGGCGAATCGGTTGCCGTTATCCGAGCTATTACGCGATCGCTACTAGCGTTGAACAAACAACCCAAGCTCTATTTTAATCGCGATGTACAGGTGCAATATGGTATCGAGCGCGATTGCCAAATTCTAGATTTCTATGGGCAGCATAACTTAGAAACACATCTTGGTAAAAATCATTTCCTGCAAAATGAGGAATGCTACGAAACTTACTGGCGGGATTATCATAATTATCAGGAGCGATCGCTTTATCCCAGACCCAGAAAGATTAATACTCCTCAACTCGCTTTAGGACAGATAGATTATGACGGACTCCAGCAGAAATATTGCCGCTACTTCCAGACACGGAAGCTGTACTATTTCCTTGGCGGTGAAAATAAGGCAGATAAGACACTTCAGAATTTTTTAGACTACAGGTATCGGGGCTATCACTGGAAAATGTCCCGTCCCTGGCTAGCTCAACGGGGAGCTTCATCCCATCTATCACCGCATCTGGTTTTTGGAACGATTTCGACGCGCAGGATATATCAGTCCGCATCTAAGTTACTACAGGAACTATCACCCCAATCAAAAAACGCTTTCTCACTTAAAGCCTTTCTAGATCGCCTACGCTGGCACGATAAGTTTACTCAAAGACTATTCTTCCACCCCCAACTGGTAGTAAAAAATCGCTACCCAGAATTTGACGATTGGTATTCTCTTGAAGAACTAAGCGCAGAAAAACAAGAACTGTTTCTGGCTTGGTGCGAAGGACAAACTGGTTTTCCGCTAGTCGATGCTTCAATGCGGCAGTTAAATCGAATGGGCTGGATGAATTTTCGGATGCGTTCGATGTGTGCGACCTTTCTAACAATTAACTGTGGTGTTTCCTGGCATCATGGGGCGCGTTACTTCATGTCGCGTCTAGTTGATGGCGACATCGCTATCAATCATTGGCAGTGGCAAATGCAGTCGGGAATTACTAACCCTATGAGTAAGACTTTTAGAATTTACAACCCAACCAAAAATTTACAAGAGAAAGATCCAGACTTACAGTTCGTTCGCCACTGGATACCAGAACTGCGCGGTCACAGCATGGAACAACTATTAGCTAGAGATTATCAAAATAATAGCTACCCTCAACCAATCCTCGATTGGAAGCAAACCCGTTTGACCAACGGTAAGGTAGTTTCCCAAATAAGAGCTAAAGTTAGGGAACGCTTAGAAAAAGAAGGAGGGGAAGAATACAAAAGTGCTTTAGGTGCAAAAAAGACCGTAGAAAAATATTTTACAGCTAAAGACCGACAATATCGAAACTTGAAAAAGTCTTAATGATAAAGTAGACCGCAATTTAGGTTAATTAAGTACGTAAATTATATAGAGTTTTTGGGAACTATAAGCAGCAGATAGAAAATATTAGAGCTTAAGAATTGTTCATCATGAGTACCGCCAACAATAAGCAAATAAATCTAGAGTATGCCGATTCGCTACATCAGGTGCTGAACATAGATTTATTGAAGGTATTTGCTTTTGGGATCGTTACTACCATTGGTATTTATGGGGGAATTTTACTCACTGGTAGTTCCTATTTAATTGATTTGCTTTACAATCGTGGCTTTACTCAGTATTTAGTGATTTTTTTGGCAAGCTGCGTATCTGTGTTTATCTGCTTTAAATTCAGAAAAATTTATGCCGAGCGCAAGCTATTGACCAAAGAAATCATTCCCGCTCGAACTGCTTTTATCAATCATAACTCCTATGAAATAGCTAGTTTGCAGAAAAGTTTGGCACAAGCTAAAAGTTTGCTTGCCATTCGCTGTAGTCGAGTAATCGCTTCCTATATCACTACAGGCGACCGCCAAACCGTAGCCGATTTTATCACTGATGATTCTTCATTTTTTACCGCAGCTTCGGCATCTTCTTATGTTTTACCTCGTATTGTAGTTTGGGCAATTCCGCTACTGGGTTTTATCGGAACTGTTGTCGGAATAAGTAGTGCGGTAAATGGATTTTCTAGCTTTTTATCTAGTGCCGAAGAAATCGAACAGATTAAAGAGGGCATTGGTTTGGTAACTAGCGGTTTGGCAGTAGCTTTCGATACAACACTGTTAGCTTTGCTTCTCAGCGTTTTGGTAATGCTTCCTTTAGTAGCAGTAGAAAGACTAGAATCCCAGCTATTGCTGTCGGTCGATATCTATCTTAACGATCGCATTTTATCTAAGCTCAAGAACAAAGAGCTAGAAACTCAGGCTGCGGCTAATAGTCCTACCGAAAAAATGGTTGAAGAAGTCAGTCGAGTACAGCAAATAAATTCTCAGTTACTCAAACAAATCGAGCTAACCACTTCAGCATTAGAACAACAAGCATCTGTGGTCGAACGTCTCCAACAAAACGTACAAACAGATAGTTCTTCAAAATCTTCAACTTCTTCTCAATTAGATTTTGTTTTAGAACGGGTAAATCACAATTTATCCCAGCTAGAACCCATACTTAGAGAACTCAATCTACCCCGCCGTTTAGTATTAGTCGAAGAAAAAAACAAAGAATCCTAACTAATGCACCAACGTCCTACTACTCCAACTACTGAAGTCGAGTTGTTTCCTTTTCTCTCGGTTTTATTTTGCACGATCGGTACGCTGATTTTGATTGTAGTACTGTTGGTAGCTCAGGCTGCTGGCAGTAAAAAAAACATCACTATTGTTTCTAAAAGTAATTTACTCGAACAAACCAAGCAACCACGCTATATTGAAGCTCAAGGAGACGGCATAATCATTCATCCGACAAAAACCTTTGTCGCAACTAAAGATATAGCTACTAATAATTCTGCTTTGAGTAAGCTGTTTGCCGAAATTAAGTCCCGAAACCAAGAATATTTAATTGTTGCTATTAGACCTGACGGAGTGAAGGTGTTTGCCGAGTTGAGAGAGTTAATTGAAGCTGAAGGAATCGAGCTTGGCTACGAACCAATAGATAGCGATTGGCAACTAAAAATCAAATGAAAAAAAGACAATATTTGAACCAAACTAATCCCACTCAAAATTTTGATTCTTTTTTAGACATCCTTACCAACACGGTTGGAGTTTTAATTTTTATCTGCCTGTTTGTCTATTTGGTTGCAGCACAAGCTACAAATGTCATCCGCACTCCTATGGCAACAGATACTAACAAAACTCCAAAATTTTTTGAGGTACGCGACGGACGAGTTTACTTTCTTAACAGCGATGAAGTGCAGCAGAAAGTCGAGCGTTTTGCCGAATCCCTTCCTCAATGCTATAAACCTAATATTCCCGATCGCTTTCACCCCGATTTATATGATTATTATCTGGAAAAAGCTTTAGAGTATCGCGACTGCTACGAAAGAAAGACTGCGGCTATAGAAAATCTGGAGATCGATACCAAGTATTATGATGTTTTTCTCAGTGAGAACACTATTGCCTACAAACATAAAAAAAATGTCGAAGGAGAAATCCCGTCACAGTTAACTCTAGATACATCTGAGTTTCAAACCACGTTAGAAAATATCAATCCTGAAACTGAATTTTTAGCTTTTCTGGTCAAGTCTGATAGCTACGAAGCCTTTCGTGCTGCTCGTAAAATAGCCTGGGACTTGGGTTTTGATGTTGGTTGGGAACCCCAAACCGTTGACGAACCACTTATTTTTAGCTCTGGCGGGCGCAGTATTGGCATTCAATAGTTTTTTGCCAATTTTTACCAAATACTTTTTCCGAAATATCGCACTAAAAAATTAATACTTACAATCGCGAGAAAAGTTGCAACCAATCAACATTTTCAGGTCTTTCTCCATCGTTGACAATTGAAAAATCTTTATTAATAGTATTGTCAGAAAATAATGATTCTACGCAAGCGTTAGCTACATCGATACGACTGGTTTCTCCGCTAAAGCAATCGCCTGATTCTATTTTTACTCCTTTCTTACCATCAGTTTTAGCCCGAAGCAGTGTATTTAAATCATAGGAAGTATAAGGACCATCAATTAATCTAGCTGGTCTGATAATTGTATAAGGAATACCAGAACTAACAATCGCTTTTTCTCCTGCCAACTTAGCATCAAGTACCCCGAAGGCATTAAGAATATTGTAGGGCAGTTCATCTTTTCGTAATACCCCTGCCGAAGAGACAAATACTAATCTTTTTAAATCTGACGGTGCAGCAGCAACTAGGTTCTTTACTCCTTTACTATCTACTGCTTCAGGAGTATTAGAAGGTTGAAAGAAATTGGTAAAATCCCAACGCAGAGAAGGAAAAGCAGTAGTTCCCGTACAGCAAATAATATAATCTATATCCCGTACAGCTTCAGCTAGAGTATCGGAATAACGAATATCTCCCTCCACAGCATCAACTCTATTGTCGAACATCGATCTTGCTTTAGCTCTGGTTCTAGTCAAAGCCCGAACCTGAAGATTTTTAGCTAGTAGTTTTGCTACCACTAACTGTCCGACACCACCCGTAGCACCTGCAACCAGAATTTTATCTCTTTCCGATACCATATTCGATCGTTCGACTTTTAAACATCATTCAAATAATAAGCGATTGCCTCTGGCACCCACGAAGCGAATGCTAGACTTCTAGTAAAATTATCTCAAAGTAAAAGTTATCTAGCCAATAACCTTGAACAGACCAATCAATCTATTTGAATACGAAGTCACTGCCAAACAGCATTTAAAACCAATGGCTCTCGATTATTACCAGAGCGGTGCTTTGGATGAAATTACTTTGAGAGAAAATCGTTTAGCCATCAATCGCTATCGACTTCGCCCCAGAATGTTAGTCGATGTAAGTCAGCGTAATTTGACCACCAAACTCTTAGGACAAACTCTAAACGTACCCATTCTCATTGCACCGATGGCTTTTCAGTGTCTAGCTAATTCAGAGGGTGAAATTGCCACTGCTCAAGCCGCAGCCACTAGTGGAGTGGTAATGATACTCAGTACCTTGTCTACTAAAAGTTTAGAAGCAGTCGCTACTCAAAAACAGAATACGCCTCAATGGTTTCAACTCTATATTCATCGCGATCGCTCTCTTACTGAAACCCTGGTACGACGAGCCGAAGCTGCTGGATATGAGGCTTTATGTTTGACCGTAGATGCCCATATGTTAGGCAAAAGAGAAAGCGATCGCCGCAATCAGTTTACTTTACCTAAGACAATGGAACTGGCTAATCTCGTTTCCATGACCAATTTGGCTATTCCTCAAACGTCACAAGAGTCGGGTTTGTTTGCCTATTTTGCCCAACAAATAGATCCGAGCGTTACCTGGAAGGATTTAGAATGGTTGCAGTCGATTACCTCTTTACCCGTGCTAGTAAAAGGAATTTTGCGAGGCGATGACGGTCTAAACCGCATCTACTTTGAAAACCGTAGTTTTTCTTCTTCTGGATCGAGGTGTTTTTTAACCCACAAGCGATCGCTTAAAAACAGTGGAGTAGTATTAATTAGATGCTGAAAATCAGCAACAGCAGAAATTAACTCTTGTTGTTGGTCATAACAAACATGATAAGTTATGTCTTCTCTGAGCCATTGCCAAAGATGTTCGACAGGCATAAAATCTGGGCTATAGCCAGGTAATTGTAGAAGATGGATGTCCATTGCTGATGCTGCCTCGGTGACCACTTTAGCACGATGATATGGTGCGCCATCCCAAACCACAGTTATTTGTTGCTGGGGAAATTCGACTCGCAACTTTTTGAGAACATCAATGGTATTAATTTTCTCTGCTTTCTCATAAGGAAAAATTCTGGTTTGCGCCTGATTATAGAGGTAAACACCATAAAAAGAGACTTTCTTTCTTCCAGGAGAACTAGAGCTGACCCAAAACCTTTCTCCCCGAATTGACCAACCGTAACCTTCATCGGTATCTAAATGTATATGGGCTTCATCAATATAGATAATTAATCGCTTTTGATGAAGTGCATCCTCTAATAATTCAGTAATTTGTTCGACAAATTCAGCTCTTTTGGCGGTATTGCCTTTATTAAGCAACTTCTTCGCTTTCTTCCAGGAAAAACCCATCTGCTTAAGAGTTTTTCTGACTGTCTCTCGACAACAATTTATCTTCCACTTCTGTTTCAGCCAGTGGACGAATCTTTTTAACGTCCAACGTGGAAACCCTTGAGATTTCCTCCCTCTTTCTTGTGGTGCTAATGCTGACCTTAAAAGAGCTTTCTGGATTTGATTCCCTAAATCTTTTCGCACCGTTTCGGAAAAAAAGGGTTTCTTCCTCCCGTTCTTTGATACTCGACGGCTTTGAGACCTTCTTGATTATAACGATGCACCCATTCCATTACTGTTTGGGGATTTCTTCGGGTTTGTTCCCCTACCTTTGTAGCACTTTTCCCTTCACTAATTTCATACAATGCCATCAGTCTCTCTCTTGTTCGAGGATGTTTGGCAGCCAATGCCTCTGTTCTTAATAACTCTTTGCTTTGATTCCAACGAGCGTAATCTACTTTTAACATCAAATCGATCTTATTTTTCTTCTCTTAATCAGCCTATTTGATTTTGAGCCAAAACTCCAGTTTTCAAACTGGACGGGGTTTAAAAGCATTAGAACATGGAGCTAAAGGCATCATCGTTTCTAATCATGGAGGAAGACAATTAGATGGGGCGATCGCTACTTTTGAGGCTCTCCCAGAAATTGTCGAGGCAGTGGGAGACAAAATCGAAATTTTAGTAGATGGTGGGATTCGTCGGGGAACCGATATTCTCAAAGCTTTGGCATTGGGCGCGAAGGCGGTATTAGTCGGTCGTCCAGTTTTATGGGGTCTAGCTGTAAACGGAACGAAGGGGGTTGCTCATGTGTTGCAATTGTTGACAGAAGAATTAGATTTGGCAATGGCTTTAAGCGGCTGTGCTTCCCTCGAAGACCTTGACTCTAGTTTAGTACAATTGAATTAAAATTGGCTCTGAGTCTATCGATCTTATCAATCTTTAAATGTCGATGTTCGTTTTTCAAAAGCAGCGATTACGCTCCGCGTACTGGCAGAGCCAATCGCCAAACCTCTAACGCTTCCAAATACCTAATTTATTTTCTCTAGCTATTTCTTCTGCCCATTTCAATTCTTCATTGCTAAGACAATGACTAAAATTTCGTTCATCATGTCTAGCCATACCTTTTTCTACCATCCAAGTATTAAGGTGAATCTCTGACTCAAAATCGGGCTTAAGCATTACCCAAGCTTCATAAGTTTCCTTTCTTTTCTCAAGCTGAACCGTACCATCACCTTTATTAACAAGCGATCGCAAATAATCTCTAGCTTCCTCTCCTACTGCTGAAATGCCACACAGGCGAATGGTTTTAGTTTCATTATCACGAACTATAGTAAAGCGATCGCTTGCCGTAACCTCAACTACTTGCCAGGGATTATATTTAATAGATCTAGATTTATACTCCAGCCAAGAGTAAGAGCTAGTAGAAATTAGAGCGATCGCACCAGAGACAAGAATTAAAGGTTTGCGATAGCGGAGATAAAAGAGAAATAGCTTGGCTTTCATTGACTGAGAAAAAACATTTACTTTAGTTTTCCCAAAGACAAAGCTAAGTCAAACAGAATCATCCATCCAGCCACATTCAGGACAATCATAGTGAACTAATCTTTCATTAAACCTATATCTGCACTGAGGACAGACACCAGTAAACACGGGATGAGTATCGAGTATCTCTAGCTGTTCTGCCTGAGTGTAGCTAGAGGGACGATTGGGAATTAGTTCGTCGTTGTACCAGCTATATCCTTCAGGACTCCATTGTTCTGCTTTCTCTGCATTCGGGTTTGGTCTAAAATCCATGCAGCGTAGCGAAGCCATGCCGTCAGGCTTATCGCTTGTTACACCATCAGGATGCACCGCGCAAACAAAGTAAGGATTATGGGCGTAGAGGAGACAGCGATCGCAGTCGGGAATTTTCATATAGCGTCAACTGAGAGCAGCAGCTAGGAGCAAAGCACTATAATAGCTGACTTCTGGAATAGAACTGCATCATAACAACTAATAATCCTACTGCCACAGCCCAAATTGCCAGTGTCCTACAACTGACTGAATCCGATGTAATTCGCTCAAATAAACGTTTGCCTCTTTGATAAATAGTCATTTCTATCATCCTCCGAACTATTAAATGTCAACTAAGTCATTATTTAGTCAGGATTTCAAATTCAATTTTCTGAAAAGTCAACGATTGCCATTCAGTCTGTAACTAATTATTGCTGACGGCTACCACACCACGAATGCCATCAATAGACATCTAATAACGACTTATACCTAGATTGTGTACCAAGCTTCTCAACTTGTTTGTAAATAGTCATGAGACTTAACCAAAAGCGTAAGAAATAAGAGACTTTTTGGAGTAGTGATGACGCAATTTTGTACTTAGAGCTTAAACGCAGTCGGGGATCTTGGGCATGATGGATATTGTTCGATTTGGCTCTAAGTCACCAAAAACAAATAATAATTACATTGTCTAAATCCTATTCTTACAACACGAATTTAAAATCGCAAAAAACTTTTTTCAAAAAACAGTAGACAAACTAAAAAACAGTGCTATACTACAAAAAGCTAAAACAAGGAGGTCGAAACCAATCATGAGTACAGCTAGTGGAAAAATGAATATTATGAATAGCGCAGCAAATCTATATTCCTGGCAACTCAATATGATGGAGTCCTCTTACCCAGAGCATAGTTTTAGTTTATGTTGTTATCCCCAACATATACAGATACAGAATTTTTCGCATATATAGTTTCAGTTATAGTTTCAGAGCTATCTGACTATTGCAAGAGTAAGAATTACATAGTCACGATGAAATATTGCGATCGTGTCATAATTCAAGCTCAGTATATATTTAATCAACTCAACAATTACTTTTCTTGTATGTATTGGGGGTTTTTCATAAAATGCTCAATCTACTGCATAGCCACGCTATGAGAGAAAGTCAGTCTATCAAAATCGAATCGTTGCTACTTAGTTAGGGTAAATAGCTCGAACTTATTTTGAACAGTCGTGACATTCTGAAGTAATTTTTAGTGGATGGGTGCAGTTTTACGCTTGTTAGGGAAGCTAAACTTTGCACGTTGTAAGCCAATGAGTTACAGAAATTAAATATATGCAAAACTCACGGGTTAGATAGCTCTTACCTGACAAACTTAAATAAATACTAATAGTCTTCTAAGAAAACGCTGTTTTTCCTGCCTGTAATAATACACGTATTACACAAGTTTTTGCTGCCAAAAAACATGATTTTTTTGACAATTAATGACTATTTTTATGGTTTTAATTGACTTTAAAAATCTAAATTAGAACCTTGAAAATTGAATATTACAATACATTTTTTGCATCGGTAGCCAAGTTGGTTAAGGCGGTAGTCTGCAAAACTACTAATCACGAGTTCGAGTCTCGTTCGATGCTTAAAGCAGCGTAGCATAACGGTCAATGCGCCAGCCTCATAAGCTGGAAGATATGGGTTCAACTCCCATCGCTGTTACCAGGGGGGATGGTGTAACGGCAACATCAGAGTCTCCAAAACTCTTGTTCTAGGTTCAAATCCTAGTCCCCTCGCTATGGTGCTGTAGACAAATTGGTAAAGTCACCTGTCTTTCAAGCAGGATTTTTGCGGGTTCAATTCCCGTCAGCACTGTTATTGCCCTATAGCTCAATGGTAGAGCGGTGCGCTGCGGACATCTCACGGTGCTGAACTAAATTCAGCACCCGTGTCCTTGTTAACGCAAGGGTTGTAGGTTCGAGTCCTACTAGGGCAGTAAGGAGAGGTCGCTATTGGCAAGGCAATCTGTTTGCTAAACAGTCGTAGAACTTAAAACTCTACTGTGGGTTCGACCCCCACTCTCTCCGCCTATGTGTGTTGCGTTCTACTGTAAACAATTTACAGCAGATAATGCGATCGCATCATGGGTTGGTATCCAAACTGGTTAAGGAGCTTGACTGTAAATCAAGTGCGTATATGCTTGGGGGTTCGAGTCCCTCCCAACCCACCAAAACATTATCCCCCAGTAGCTCAGTTGGTAGAGCGTCAAGCTCTGGAGAGCTTCCAGATTCGGAGAATCTGGGCTTGCCATAGGCAAGCGAAGAACAGAAGGTCATTGGTTCAATTCCAATCTTGGGGGGCTGATGGGAAGTAGGCAAATAGGCAAAGCCGTCGCACTTTGAATGCGAAGTTTGGGGGTTCGATTCCCTCCTTCCCAGCCAAAAAAACAAGCTCCTGTAGCCCAATCGGAAGAGGCAGCAAGTTTAAGCCTTGCTTAGTGTGGGTTCGAGTCCCACCAGGAGTACCAAATGTTTGCCCTCGTGACGGAACTGGCATACGTGCTGGTCTTAGAAACCAGATTTTGTGGGTTCGACTCCCACCGAGGGTACTAACGGGATGTAATTCAGAGGTCTAGAAGCCATGTTTTGGGAACATGGAGTCGTTGGTTCAAATCCAACCATCCCGATGAACCCCTGTAACCCAATTGGAAGAGGTGTCAATCTCAAAAATTGATTGTTGCTGGTTCGATTCCAGTCAGGGGTATCGGTCGATTTTGAATCGGTCGTAAATATGGTGTCTGAAGTCGAAGCGGTCGAGACGCTGGTTTGTGAAACCAGTTAATAGCGAGTTCGAGTCTCGTCGGACACCCCTTGGAAGTTGCTGCTAAATGGATGGCAAGCGTGTGACTCGTTAGACACAAAAGTACCACAAGTACGTGGTGTCTACGTGGTAAAAAGATGGAAACGTTAAATTACGTTAACAAAATAACAAAATTTAATCATCCAAACTGAACCATGATAACTAAATAACCTGTATAGGTGAGAACTACCCAATAGGGTAGCTAAATATTAATAAAAGCATAACAGTTCAAGCCCTATCCTCTCGGTGTTGGGAGTGAAAGCATAACCCCTACTGTAGCGACTGGTCATCAATCGGTAAAGCGGGGTTAGACGAGGTACTAACTGATAGTCTGAATTGGTTAGCCTCTAGCAAGAAACCCAAGAGTAGAGCGAACGCTCGAAGTACCGAAATTACCGTTATCTACAAACAGCCAAATCAAGACTGATAGGCTGTAACCAAAAAGGTGAAACTGCAAATGGTTACGTCTCATCTTCTCATGAGTACGTACAACATCAACCGCAGTCGGTAAATAGGTAAAAGTCAAAAACATCGTTACCCATAAGCAGCTAAATCAGAATTGATAAGCTGCAACCAAAAGGTGAAATTGCAATGGTTATCTTTCAAAGCTTGCGTGAAAGAAACAACACTAACCGCAATCGGTGAACAGACACACTCTAAAGGTTCATATCAACAGGTTATTTGGAACGAGGAAATCCCCTAGTAACTCTTACCCAAAAAATAAAAACGGGTAAGCAGTCAACCAAGACGCAACATCTCAATAATGAGGTCACTAGGGGCGAAGGATTGAGGAAAAAGCCAATGCCTTAACTCGAATTAACGAGTATCGCCTTACTGAAACAAAAGTAAGGAAGGGTAATGCCAAGGATATGCCCACGTCCTCACTGTTTTCTGGAAAGTAGTGATTTAGTAACAGTAAATATGTCTAAGACAGATTACCAACATAGCGATTCCACAAGCGGAGGAAACCCCCATGTGGCTCGCCATCAAAATAATACTGTGGAATGGAATCAGTTAAATTGGAGGAAAATCCAAAAGGCTGTATTTAAGCTGCAAAAGAGAATCTACCAAGCTTACGTCAACGGTGAAGAAAAAAAGGGAAGAAGGCTACAAAAGACCCTCATTAAATCCTACTACAACCGATTGTTATCCATAAGAAAGGTGTCTCAGGACAACCAAGGAAAAAAGACAGCAGGGGTGGACAAAGTTAAATCCCTAACACCCAGACAACGTCTAAACATGGCAGAAAACCTAAAACCTGGAGATAAAGCCAAACCCATTAGAAGGGTATGGATACCGAAACCTGGGAAAAAGGAAAAACGCCCCTTGGGAATCCCAGTGATGCGCGACAGAGCAACACAAACATTAGTGAAAAACACTCTAGAACCAGAATGGGAAGCAAAATTCGAGCCAAATAGCTACGGATTCAGACCAGGCAGGGGAGCGCATGATGCCATAGGAGCAATCTATAACGCAATAAACAAAAAACCAAAATATGTATTGGATGCGGATATAGCAAAATGCTTCGACAAAATCAATCACCAAAAGTTATTAACAAAGCTCAATACCTTCCCAAAAATAAGAAGGCAAATCAGAGCCTGGTTAAAAGCAGATATTTGCGACTTTGTAAAACACGAAAGGAATCCAAACCATGAAGGAACCCCCCAACACGTAGATCGAAGGTTCGTGCGACGAAGTGCAACCTGTCGCTGAAACCCTTGCTGTACAATTAATACAGCGATTTGATGTTTTGATCGTAGTGATCGCCAAAACATAAGTTACATAAATGTTTTTAAAAACGCATTCATAGCAAAAAAACTTTGCCTAAAATGGAGGTTGGGATATATCAAAACATCTATACCAAAGCATTGTAACTCCGTCTTGAATTTTCAAAACATTGCCTAAAAGGAAGCAAACTAGGCAATGTTTTGATAAGTAATTTCGATTAAAAATGGCTTCAAATGGGGTTGACAAGAGTACAATGACTTCACCCTGCACTTCGTTGCACGAACCTTCTATTACCGCCCCCAAGGCGGAGCAATAAGCCCGCTATTGGCAAATATAGCCCTACATGGAATGGAAGAAAGGATAAAAGAATTCGCCGCCAGTCTAAAAGGATGTAAAAGAGATAATAAAAGATCTCTAGCTCTAATTAGATACGCAGACGACTTTCTAATAATCCATGAAAACCTCGAAATAATAAAACAAAGTCAAAAAATAATTAGTGATTGGTTGGCAGAATATGACCTAGAAATTAAACCTGAAAAAACCAGGATTGCACACACCCTAAAAACACATGATGGCACAAAACAAGGATTCAACTTTCTTGGATTCAATATACGCCAATACCCAGTAGGGAAATACAAATCCGGAACAAATTCACATGGTAAAAAACTAGGATTCAAAACACTGATAAAACCAAGTGATGAAAGCATCAAAAGGCACTATGCCCAGATAGCGGAAGTCATAAGGAAACACAATGCAGCACCTCAAAAAGCACTAATCTCAAAACTAAACCCCATAATCAGGGGATGGTGTAACTACTACAGAACAGTCTGTAGCAAGAAAACATACTCCAAAGTTGGCAATCGTATGTTTAAAAGGTTACAGAGATGGGCGAATAAAAGACACCCTAATAAAGGGAAAAAATGGATAGTAAACAAATACTGGAAAAGAGTAGGCAACAACAACTGGGTCTTTGGGGAAAGAGGAGGAATAACCCTAATCGAACACCCTACCATAGCCATAAAACGACACACCAAAGTCAAAGAACACGCATCCCCTTACGATGGGAACACGACATATTGGGCAACAAGAAAAGGAAAACATCCCGAACTTAAAGACTCAATATCCCAATTGCTTAAAAAGCAGAAGGGCAAATGCAATTGGTGCAAGTTAAACTTCCAAGAAGGAGAATTAATCGAAAAAGACCACATAATATCCAGAATTATAGCTGGAAACAAAAAAGATAATCTCCAACTACTACACAGACACTGCCATAACGAAAAAACTAAGGAAGACCTTAAGTTAATCAAAAAACACAAGGTAGAAATGCTCAACGCAAATAAAAAGCGAAAGGCAGAAAAGGAATACAAAAATCTCATGAAACAATTCAACAAACTGAATTGGATATGGATAGATGATATTCCGACCTTAGTAGGTACTCATAAAGAGCCAGGAAAGAGAGGAGCCGTGTGAGGTGAAAGTCTCACGCACGGTTCTGAAGACGAGTCGCCTCGGTAACGAGGTGGCTTAGTTTAACGGTCTTGAAAATCGTAGTACGGCAAAAGATGTCGTAGGGGTTCGATTCCTCCAACTTCCGTTTGAGATTTCACTAATCATAATCAACCTTTTTTCTTGATGCCTTTAATTGACCACGTTTGGCTTTGTTATCTAACCGTCTTTTTCTTGCTCCTTTAGTTAGTTTAGTTGCAAGTCTCTTCTTCTTGGGAGTTAATACGCTTTTGATTAAATCCTTAAGTCGCCTTAAAGCATCTTCTCTATTCTGCTGCTGAGTACGGAACTGTTGGGCTTTAATAACAACAACGCCATCGGTTGATATTCTAGAATCATTTAACTTCAACAGCTTGTATTTGTAGCGGTCGGGAAGTGAAGAAGCTTCAAGATCGAATCGTAAATGTATTGCAGTAGCTACCTTGTTTACATTTTGTCCACCTGCTCCAGTCGAGCGTACAGCTTTTAACTCTATTTCACTACTGGGAACACTAAGTTGCTCTGAAATTTTTAACATTAAGATTGTTGCTAATAACCAATGGTAATCTTAATACTTTCTATTCCTACATTGAGTGCTTCTTCTGCCGTGTAGTAAATTTCTTGAGGTTTACAAACCCATCCATCCCAGAAAGCGATCGCATAACAAAAGTATTCCTCAACACGATAAACTACCAACGTCGCGCCACTGATACCAATTAAGTATTCAATCATTATTTCGTTCTACTCGCCCTATTTTTCGGTTGTATCTGTGGCTAGGTTTCCCGTTTGGGTCTGGTTTTCTAAAGCCTAAGAAATACATTTTTTACTCTGCCCAACCGAACCCAATTAATTATAGTTTCCCCTACTAAAATTGTCTTATTTGGTTCGGGATAAAACCACTACTGCCTATGGGATACAAGCCACACTACTGTTATTTTATCGGGCTAATTAAGATATAAATAACGAAACGAAATTATACAGAAACTCTAAACTAAACCACTTATCAAACAGCAATCGGAGAAACAACAAACATGACATTAGTAAGATACAATCCTTGGCAAGAAATGACTTCTTTACAACGTCAATTAAACAGCTTATTTGATAATGCGGATGGCTTCAATAACTTAGCCAAAGTACCTGCCGCCGAACTTACTGAAACCGATGATGCTTTACATCTCAAACTAGAAGTTCCTGGCATGGAAGCTAAAGATTTAGACATTCAGGTAATGGCTGACAGAGTAGCGATCGCAGGAGAACGTAAATCTGAAATTAAAGAAAAAACTCGCTCTGAATTCCGTTACGGTAAATTCCAAAGAGTAATCCCTCTACCTGCCAGAATTCAAAACACTAACGTCACTGCCGAGTACAAAGACGGTATCCTCAATCTGAGTTTACCTAAATCTGAAGAAGAAAAAAACAAAGTAGTTAAAGTAAATCTCGGTGAAGCTACCGCTTAGTCTTTCAGGGATAGCGAACTAGTCAAATAGTTTGATAATCAAGCCCAGTTGCAGTTGATGTGACTGGGCTTTTGTTTAAGATGCACTCACTTATTTTTGAGCTAAACCCAATCGCTACTTAAAGAATAATCAAACAAATTCACCCTTTTTAAGGAGAAAAAACAATGAAGTCATTAATTTAACCTATTTTTGTCGAAACAAGCTTATCTATCTTTAGCTTTCTATTGCTTGTTATCCTATTCGTCTAATAATTTTGAGTTCGATTTAATTTTTCAGGCTGAATGAAAAGATAGAGAAAAGCGATTAGATATGTAAATTACAAGCGATCGCCTCGCTCACTTGACAAATTCTCACCAAGAAAGAAACTTAAATTTTGATGGTTAGTGGTTTGACTCGTGTTAATCTAGCTGCTTTGACAGTCAATTATCATCAAAAGTGAGCGAACAGCAACTTAGTTTATTTAATGTCCGACCAGCCTATCAAGTAGAGCAACCGCAAAAGCTCATGAGCAAAGATGCTTTACTTAAATGGAAGTCTAAAATATTCGAGCATCAGCAACACACTCTTAACACTAAGCCACCACAACAAACTAGCCTGTTTGATGCACCATTAGCTCACTATGATAGTGATGAGATTAACCCCTTTGAACTGAAGCTGCATTCTTCTCAGTTCTACAGGATGAAAGAACATGAAGATAAAAACTGCATCTATTTTGTTATTGATAATGCTTTACCCCTACTCCTCTATGTTGGTGAGACTATGCAAACGGCAAAACAGAGATGGAATGGTACGCATGACTGTAAAGACTATGCGATGAACTATGTCGAACTGCACCGCAAACACAATCTGGAAGTCAGAGTTTGTAGTGCTTTTTGGTATCATACACCTGGCGATCGCACTGCTCGTTTAAAGCTGGAGCGAGAATTAATATTACGCTGGCTCAGTCCCTTTAATAAAGAAAATTGGCGTAGATGGGGACAACCGTTTGGGAAGATTTAATATAAGAACAGTTATCATTGGGAGACTATAAACATGAACTTGCAGAAAGTTTTATTACCTCCTGTTTGGTTTTTACTATCGATTATCTTGATGGTAGGACTGCATTTGGTGCTACCCGTCAGACAGCTATTTTTCTCACCCGTTACTTATTTAGGAATTGGAGCTATCGCAGTCGGAATAATTGTGCTTCTGTTTTGTGCCTACCTGTTTCGACAAAAGAATACGGCGATCGAACCTTTTAAAGAATCGAGTTATCTACTTAGAGAAGGAATCTTTAACTACAGCAGAAATCCTATTTATTTGGGCATGATAACTGTCTTAACTGGCTTGTGGCTTTATTTAGGAACTCTGACTCCCGCAATCGTTATTCCTGTGTTTGCTTGGCTGATTCAAGAAATGTTTGTCAAAGAAGAAGAACAAATGCTCGAAGCTAAATTTGGTGAGGAGTATCGAGAATACAAAGCTACAGTCAGACGTTGGATTTAAAATTGATGACAGCAAACAGAGATGTAAAAACCCAACTTTATAGTCCAGTTAGTTCTAGGCAATTGAAATAATTTTAGCGATCGCATTATCTGGCAAACCTTTTTTTAGTAGTGAAAACTCTTCTAAATAATTTCCTTCAAGAATACTAATTTCATCTTTTCTACCCATAGCAGAACGACTATTTAGGACAGATTTAAACCATAAAGTAGAAAAAGGAATTCCTAGATAAATAGAATCATTTGCATCCCAAGTAGGCTCGATTATTTCTTGTTGTTTGTTAATTAACCAACTATGTTTTAAAGGAATTAATACATCAGGAGCTAGTGCATAACCTTCGCAATAAATTAATTCAGGATATTCTTTAAGTAATTGTTGACAATTCCAGTAACAACTTTTAAGGATACCTCGCTCGATATTTTGAGTAAAAAATTGATTGAATTCACTACCGCAATCTAAAACTAGTTCTTCAAACCCTCCATACTTCCAGTCAGGATGCGGATATATTTGTCTAATTAGTTTTACCTGTTGTTTGAGCAGACTTTTAAGATTATCAATTGTTATCATCTTCATCTAGTTTATTAATTGCTCAATAGCATCACTCAACGGCAATGTCCCCAAAGACTCGTTATTCGTAGTTGCTTTCTTATGAGGAAATATTTCATTCCACAAGTTGTTATCTCTAGACCAATCAATCTGAGTTGCTATTTGAGTAATTGTAAGGTTTCCCTGCCGAAGTTGATATATCAAACAACCTAATATTTCTAAGCCAATACTTAAACCTAAAATGTAGGTGCTGCGAAAGTTTTTTACTTCTTCAGGAGTCAATTTTTCTTTTTGGGATAAATTGGTTGTTATTGGACAGCCAGAAAAGAACTCATTAAGTATTTCACTCAACTCAATCCCTACTTGCTCAATTTCTTTCTCATCGTCATATTCAGCAAGTGATGCGTTACTGTTACCATCCATTGCACAACCAACTAAACCTGCAATGTAATTGAGGGTGTAAATATACTTAGAACCAGAACCAGGAGAAGCTGAATCTAAGCGAGTGCTACCCCGAAAAAGATTTACTCTGCGTAGAAGTTCTAAAGCGATCGCATCTCGACCTTCAGAGCCGAAAGCTACCAACAAAGAATTGGATATTGTCGTTCCTTTTGCCATATCTGTGAAATCAACATTCGCTTGTCTCGAACTTTTTTCCAAGATTAAAGTTAATGGAATTTGCTCATTTGCTATTAGTTCTCGATGCTCTGAATCTATAATTGAAGCGATCGCGCCTATTCGATGTTGACCATCAGTTACATCTAAAGGAGTAGCGTTAGGAATACTTATAATATATAGGCTTGAACCAATAGATTCACATTTGATTAGCTCTGGGTCAACATTGGCAGTTAATGCTCCTACGATCCATTTCTTACCTGCACTTGCCTGCTTTAAAATATATTCTTTTATCTCTAATAAATGAGATTCGATAATTGGACGCGATATATTTCTGAACAAGTTGGGAATTTCAGAAGCATAAATGATTATCTGAATAACCAATCTTTGTCCTTGATTATTGCCAATTCCTAATGATACTCGTTCCTTTCCATAATTCTCTACCTGTTTGGCATAAACAGTTTTGGAGCAAAGTTCAGCAAACGTTGTTTCTTCCATTATTAGTATCCTTGATACTCCATTTCCATCAATTTTTCTAGCTTACGAATAACTAAAGCAGCATTAGTTTCAGGATTACCATCTCTATCGTCCCATCGTTCCTTCTTTAACCATTCTCTAAGTTCTGGTGTCGGTCTAAATGACCAAGTAGGATTTTCTTTATCGTATTTAGCTTTAGATTGTTTAATCTTTTCTGGGTTATTTTTGTCCCAATTGTTTTTGGTTTCTCTGTATTTGTCTGGCATGATTTGTTGTCAATAAATATATTCGGTTGCTTATTCCCCAACGATAAATGTCAGGGAATAAAAATTCATTTCGATGAATATTAATTTAATAAATCCAAAACTATGTAACAGTTTTTAATTGAGTCGCTAATAGACAATGCACTTCTAGGATTTCTCAACACTGAATAATATCTTTTCTTACCTAACCCGATAATGCTATCAGTCAGATCGTCGAAATCATCCTCATCTAGTTCTAGTTCATCTCGGTCTAACTTCTGTTGCAACTTTTCCTGTAACTCTTTAAACATTACGAGCAATGCTTGTTTATCAGCAGCATATTTAGAACTGAGACGACGAGCGATCGCTATGTAGTTATCATCAATTACGGCTTTAAAATCCTCCACAAACTGCCAGAAATAATCTTCGATTAAGAGTGGTTCTTCATGGTCAAACATAGAATTTCGTGCCGTTAAACCATCAATTACAAGTGATTCAAAATCATTGACCTCTATCCAGACTGTAGCTCCAGAGCATCTAGCTTGTTCTGCATCCTGAATTAGCTTTCCTCCTCTGGTAAATTCTACTTCTTTGCAATAAATACTGCCTTTGTAAGTATTGACCGCGATCGCTGGTTTGTCTACCAGTTCTCCCGTCTCTTTTGTAGCTTTTTTGTTTGCCGCCATCACCTGACGGTTGATGTAAATCTGTGCTTTCATTGAACTTATACCTGAATTGTATTTGGGTTAGGACGATCGCTTGTCTCTTGGTCGGGAGAGCGATCGCCCATATCTCTATTTTACTTCGTAAACGAAGTAAAAACAAGTCTGTATTAAGTTGTATGACTGAATTTCTGGGTAAAGAGCCAACTATAGAAGATTACTGGCGGTCGATTATTCTGTATGGGAATAATGTCGCCTGTTACAAATTCGCACTAGGCAAAGCTTTACTAGAAATCGCCCCAACTGGTAAGACTTTTATTACTTTAGAGGAGTTAGCAGAACCGTTTTCTCGTTATATTACAGAGCATCTCAAGCTGGCAGAAAAGCAAACTACATCACGTTCTAGTAGTTTTTTAGAGGCTTGCGATCGCTTCAATCAGAGTGAAATTAGCAAGGATGAATTGATAGCAACTACAGTCCGACAGGGATTTGAGAATGTCATTGATGCCTTTCACAACGTCAATAAATCTGAGCTTCCCGTCCGTTTCTTTACCGACGAGCGTAGAAGTCAGAATAAAGGTATTGCCCTAACCGACAGTCTGTTAGAACTACCCGAACTATATCAGGGTCAGAACTTACCCCAAGAAGTAGAGGCAAGATGGCGTTTAGTCGAGACAGCTTGGAAGCTAAAAATATCGAAGCATCTAATTAAAGTAGACTACGACCATGAGAAGAAGATTATTTTTACTGGCAGTAACAACCGCCGAGTGGATGTCACCTCTTGTCGTGATGCTTTAAATGGCTATCAAAAAGGCAAATGTTTTTATTGTTTTGCAGATATTTCAATTGAAAGCGGATCGGTAGATTTAGGAGATGTCGATCACTTTTTTCCGCGCAAGCTAATTTACCACAACATCGCTCATCCTATCGACGGGGTTTGGAATTTAGTTTTAGCTTGTCAGAGTTGTAATCGCGGTACTAGAGGTAAGTTCGACCGATTACCCGAAAAGCGTTTTCTCAAACGGTTGCAGATTAGAAACGACTTTTTTATTAGCAGTCATCACCCTTTAAGAGAAACATTAATTCAGCAGACAGGCACGACACCTACGAAACGAGCTAAGTTTTTAGAAGATAATTATCAAGAAGCTTCTACTGGCGCACTAATCAACAGCAGTTGGCAACCAGAATACGAACATCCACCAGCTTTTGGAGAAGATGAGTAACAGTGAGAACCGAACACAACAAACTCGTTCGAGATAAAATACCAGAAATTATCCGCACTTCTGGCAATCAGTGTGAAACAACAACTTTAAGTAATTTAGATTACATTGAAGCTCTACGACAGAAATTGGTAGAAGAAGCTAAAGAAGCAGCGATCGCTCCTGATAAAGATTTGCCCCAGGAACTAGCCGATGTTTATGAAGTAATCGATGCTTTAATTGCTGCTACTGGAATTGAGCCAGAGAAAGTTAGAGAAATCCAAAAACACAAGCGATGCCTTCGGCTAGCTTCGCAATCGCAGCGAGGAGGATTCGATAATAAAATAAAACTGCTATGGACGGAGACGAATAAACAACCATGACTGAATACAGATGTACTCGTAATGCACTTTACTTACACGAATGCCTTGGGCGCGACGATATAAGAGAAAGGCAAGGACATTATATTCATGCCGAGAGTGAGGAAGAAGCATGGCAGAAGATGGCTCTCAGATATCCCGATGAAACCGAAGCAGGGTTTACGGTGCAAGACTGGTCGGAAAATTCGGGTAGAAGCGTTGTTATCCTCAGAAAAGAACGCGATGAAGCTGGTAATGAAATTTTAATTAACAGTGAAGGTAAAAAAGCCATAACCGATGATGATGGTGATGTTATCGGTTATGAAGACGAACTAGAGTAAAAGTTATACTGGTGTCTCTATTTTCATACCGTAATAAATTTAGATGTTTAAAAGAATTGCTTCTGATGCACTRGGACTRAGCGACATTGGAATTATTGTCGAGCCTRAAGATTACGATAAAGTAGAATCCGATGACTTTATCCTGCACGAAGAGAAAGAAAAAATTTATTTCTTAATCAAATCCAAGGCAGATGAGTATTGTTTTACCAATCAGGCTTTAATTCATGTCGATGGTACATCCGCAGTTAGTAAAAGGCGAACTTTGAAACGTTGGAATTACAGCAACCACTATATTCAAAATGTAGTGCTAGAAACGGCTGGTACTGTAGATTTAGACATTGAAATCAAATTTAATATTGGCTCTCACTATTACTCTATTGATGTTGGGAAAAAATACATAAAACAATTGAGGAATTTATACAAAGCTTTAGTCAAAATTAGTTTGATTCAAGAAACAAACGATCGCTATCTCAAATACGCTGAAAACAGCTTGGAAATCGCCTCACGTTCTGTCAATCGCTCCTCAAGTAATAGAACTCTAGAACAAGAATTTAAAGCCATCAATGAGTATACCTTTGAGTGGCTGACACACTTTCATGAAACCTATAGCGTCAAAGACTTTGCTTCAGTCTTTGAAATGTTTATTCAGCCCAACTCTTAAATTAGCTTTCAGCCCGCCACACATAAATACGATTCTGCTCTGGATACTTACTCCTAGAAACCAGCCAATTGAAGCAATAAGTTTCATGCTTCTTGCTCATAATGGCGCGATCGCTGTGAATATCATCATTGCCAATAAAAACATAGGTAACTCCTGTATCTAATATTTCCTCCTCATCTGGAGCGTACTTATGACCTGCATCGATGTCTTCTGGATCTTTAGTCTTTAACGTCCCCCAAGAGGTAATTACTGTTTCTGGCTGGTATTTCTCAATTGCTGCGATCGCATCTAGCTTTTCTACTGTTGGTGGTGGATTAGTTGAAGGTTGGTTGAGTATTTCATGGACTAACTTTACTGCTGGTATCTGCTCTGAATAGTTGTCGATGCCTTTGATGCCGAGGTGATGGTAGAGATAGTTATTACCCGCACCAATTTCTATGGCTTTATCGAGATTAAAATTATCTTTGAGCCAGTCGATTAATTCTACTGTGGGAATTTGATAGATAGCCCGACAGATACACCAAACTCTGAGGTCTGTGTAGTCTAAACTCTGATAGAAGTCAGCAGGTTTTAATTTAATGATTCCTCGTTCGTCTAGGAGCAGGCGATCGTATTTCCGTAAGAACTCTTGGATTTCAGGATTGGTGTCGATGTTCATTTCAAATGGCGGAGAAAATCAATCCGAAGATAGTCATTATGCCCTTCCAGTAAAACTATCCTTTTTTTCTTTTGCCAGAAGATTTGTGAGATTTCTTCTTTTTACTATTGGTCTGATTAGAACCAAATCCTTTAGCTGTCTTAGTTTTGCGACTAGCTGGAAATAACGAATCAAAAATTTGCTTCTCAGACAAACGACTACTTTGAAGTTCTTCACGGGTTTTTAGCCCAAAATCTACTTGAATATCTTCCCAATCTCCAACAATAAAAGTATCTACGCGATTGGCTTTAAAAGCACGTTCTATGACTGCGATTGTTTCAACTGCCTCTAAATCCATCAAGTTGCAAATCAACAAAGCACTCAAAGTGGGGTCGTTAACTTTAAATTTCTCTAATTCTTGAGCAATAATAGCTATATTTGATTCGCGGGTTTCGGGATACTTATAACAAATAGCCTCCAGACTTTCTGCTGCATTACTTCTAGCATATAAATCGTTAGAAGAATCGGCTAAAAATTCTTTGAGTAGAGGAATAGAATCTTTACCAATCAGCGTACAGAGGGTAGGAAAATCGCCGCTAATCCAGTCATCATCTCGGTCGTTTAACAATTCTAATAAAGGTTTGAGAGCTTCAATTGCTTTTAGTTGACCTAATGCCCGCCAAGCATGAACGGGACTCCAAACTTCTTTGCTATCTGAGTCAGCTAGATTCAGTTCTTCATCCGTCGCCATCTTTATCAGTTCGGGTATGTGTTTATCTTCAAGATTTAGCTCCCGAACATAGTTGCGCCATTTTTTGTAATCGCGACATTCACCGTAATTGAGTAATTCTGCAACTGGAGGTTGATAGTCAGTGATGCTCATCGAGTGCATTAGAATTCTCTACTTAGATTACCTCGATTCTCGATCGCACCGTATATCTGAGGCTTAATTGTACTGCGAAGATACAAAGGATGACGGGGACAACCTCTTTTTGTAATGCCTAAAGAGTAGAGATGATTATGATTTTGTAATAACTCAAGAATATATAAATCTTGTTGTTGCCAAGTACCATGATTACCCCAGGCTAGGATGATGCGATCGCTCTTTAAAACAGTTTCTAGAATATAGCGATCGTTATCTCTGCCGATTGGTTCGGCTGCTTGCTTGAGTAGTGATGGCTTAGGTGTTCGATAGGCAAAGAGATTAACTACTTCTAATCTGCCATAGCCCCACAACCTAGCAAAGTTAATGCAGCGAGTGATAGTAGGATCGTTAATTTGGGCATCGGCACGACTAGGATTGAGCATGATGAAGGAAACAGTTTTGCTGCTGCTGTCCCATTCACGCCAAAGTAGATAGCGATAGTTCCCTGTAATTACTGCACCACCTCGCATTGTTTTTTTATTGCCTTTGTAAGAAAATTCTCAATATAAAACCCCACATCAATTGAACCATCTTCATAGCCCCACCAAGTTTTATCGATTATCTTTCCTTGACCATCTTGAGCAACAAATTCCCAATCGGCAGGAGGAATAAACTTCTGTTCTATTTGTAGGTCTTGGTATTGATAAAGAGTAGTTTTGTCAGACTTACTAATGATGCTGACAGGATAGGGATAAATTCTTTCCTTAGTTCCAGCCTGACAATAGCTGTCATGTACCAGCCACTTAACTAACTCCTCATCTGCTTTATTGTAGGTAATTGCGTTACAGTCTAAGCTTGCGTCAATCATAGGCTGAAGAGTATCGTAAGCTTTCTAGCAGCAGTAGTAGTTTCAAAGAAAATGGTTGTGGTGGACATGAAGAGGGTTGCATAATTAATTTCTCACCCTCAGCATTCCCAAATTTAAAGATAAGAAGTCTCATTCTTGAAGCGTAGCGAAGCCATGCCGAAGGCTTATCGCGCTCCAATCATTGACTCATAAAGACCGTCGAGCATAATTAGTTTCTCATCACCGTTGAGTTGAAGTACTAGAAACACAGGATGCGAAACCACTAAAAATTGGCGATCCCGCCCTCATAGACGCACACTCTCAAGTTTTTTACCAGCATGAGAATTCTATTGCTCTATGTGACAATTTCCGAGGTTTATTAAAAAACACTAAAATTGCTAGACATAATTGTTAAGTTGTGTTCGTAACTCAAATTCAGTATTTTACTGAGGAGAAACATCATGACAACTCTATTAGTTAGCGTTTTAGTTTTGGGCTGGCTTTTAGCTGCTACTATCGGCACTTATGCTTACTTTGCCAACGGAGACAACTGAACTTCCAACAAGACCGCTTCAGGTTTGAAATATTTCCACATAAAGGAGGGAATAATGACAGATTTAACCAAGTATAAAGCTAGATTAGCTTGTGTAGATTGGCTAATAGATATTTATCGACAGCATCCTAGTATGCGTCAAGTAGAACTTTTTAAAGAACAACTCAAACGGAAAAAACAGGAAGATAAAAATATTTATCAGTCCGTCAAAGAGAAACTAGCTTCTTGCTAATAATAACTTTGGCTGGAGCGATACCTATTCGTTCCAGTCATAGCTCGAACTTTTCTTGTTTGAGCGATCGCGCCAACTCTCTGTCTTAAAACCCACCACCGCATAACTTTTAATTAATTAATAATAAATTCTATCTCTTATAGGATAATAGGGAAAAATTCTGTTTTCTATATAATAATAGCGATCGCCCTGATTTCCCCCGCGTCGATTTCTCCAGTTTCTTCTTTGAATCGCTCTTACGTCAAAATATTCTACTCCTGAGATGTCGTATTCTCTAAGTTCTTTAAGATCATCCCGAATCGAAACTGCTTCATCCTCGCTCTTAAAATTCCAACTGCCTTGACCTCCAGCACTAAGATCGTCAAAATTAAAGCTATCGGCAGTTCGGCTTTGAGCGTTGCTTGGTAGTGTAGAAAAATTGACAACTATGATTCCTAAAGCAACCGCGCTTAAGTGTATTGCTCCCTTTGCAGTAGTCAACATAGTGTTTTGATATTTAGTCTATTACCTTTAAAATGTAGAAAAAAATTTGTCACCCCCGCATCCACGTTGGGAATGATATTTAGATATTTGGCTGGTTGATGCCGAGCGATCGCTCATTTACGATACAATAATTTCCGTCCAGCGATCGCGCTTATATCATGCCGATAGATTCGAGACTTTACCCCGACAATTGGAAAGAACTAGCTTTGACAGTGAAAGAAAGCCGAAACTGGTGTTGTGAATGCTGCGGTGTTGTGAATGCTGCGGTAAGAAGTGTTATCGTCCTGGGGAAAGACCAGATAATCTAACTCGCTCGGAATGGACGGCAGATATTCTTCAGGTACACCATCGCAACCATGATACGAGGGATAATCGATTGTCTAATTTATTGTCTGTCTGCGCGGCTTGTCATTTGAATTTGCATCGGAGTAAGTATAGTAGCGTTAGTGAAGGGCAGCTATCTTTGTGGTAGGTTAAGAATATTTATGAACGGTGAGAACGAGAATAACTTTTTACGTCGATAAAGTTCCAGGTCAACCACTGAAGGGACGAGGTTGGATCGATATATCAAATATAGAAGTAGCTAAACGTCTCGATATTCCCTTGATAGGAGAACATACATATTCCAGAATCTACATTARAGTTAGCCAGGAAGATGCTGAGTACGAATCTCTAAAATCTGATGATTACTTTTACGTCAGCGAAACTCGCGGTTTTTGGGTATCTAAAAATCAAGACGGTTCTCTGAAAGTAGCCATTAATTGCAATCGAGGCAAAGCAGGAGGCAAAAARTTTACTGTAGTCGAWYCMAGAGAAACAGTTAAAYTSATAGTYCAAAAAACTYTAACYGTAMAGGCTGTYTGTGCTTGGGTGARAACTTGGGCGAGTGAAGGYWCAGAAATTATTACYCCWGGWGGAAAAACYATTTCGCTTGYGGGAGAYAATYTRAGTCARAAATCRGAATATGTTTATTTCATYYACAGYSAMGAGAGYASRGCRRTMAARATAGGACGTGCCAARAATGTAGAAAAGAGACTTAAATCCTTGCAAACTGCCCATCCCTATGAACTGAAAGTAATYARRACAATCAMAGTTAAAGAAGGAAAAGCTGCTAAAGAAYTWGAAAAYAGTTTGCAYYAWAAGTTTAACCATCTCAGRTTGTCAGGTGAATGGTTCAAAGCCGAACCAGAACTATTGGACTTTGAGTAAAGAGCGATCGCCTACATCTTTGTTATATTTCTCATTAATACATCGAGCATTAAACATTGGATATCGAACAGCTTCGACAGAGATACTTACATTTAATAAATGAAGAACTACCAGCACAGGCGAAGCAGCGTAATTTTCCCGTAAGTCTAAATCATTGTTTTGCCAGAATCATTCTCGATAATCTCTTCAATTGCTGTTGGTATGAAGTAATCGATCGCAAACAGGGTGCAGCTTACAAACAGCTATCGGTAGAACAGCTAGAAAAAGCGATCGCCATTGCTGAAGATATAATCGATAAACCAGATAGCTATGTTCGGGAGTTAAATAGAAATAGTTTAAGGTGGCGGAATAAGATTTGAGTTTAGTATGTATTTACTTGTTTGCTTTTCGGTAGTCCCAAGGTGCTTGGTGTGAGCCATTCCAAACTCCTAACTTTTCTTCTTTTGCTAACCGTTCGGCGATCGCATAATCATTTCCAGTAGGACAGTTACCCGAATACTTTTCGTAGTGCCAAGCATAGCCATCTCTGACCATCTGGAGGTTGAGATTAATTGCCGAACTTCGTCTATCGTGGGCATAAACTTCAGCTACAGTCCTGTCGTATCTATCTTTCTCAATCGGTACGAGTAACAGTTTGCCGTTAGCCTGTTCGACGAGCGATCGCAGATAATCTCTAGATTCGATGCCCAACGGCTGTTTTTTCTCTGGAGCATCTATTCCACAGAATCTAATTTTTAATTCTTCCTGACCTCTGATGACTCTTAAGGTATCGCCATCATAGATACTTCCAGGCTTGAGTTGCCATTCCTCGAACTTTTGACCATCTTCTACGGCTGTAGGTTCAACTGACCGAACAGATTGCTGGCTATTTTTATCTAACTGAGAATAAGCGGCAAGTCCCAAGCCGATAAAGAGAGCGATCGCATTGGCAAATGTTTTAAACTTCATTGCTAGGAGTTACAGATGGCAACAATCTTACTGTTCCCAGATAGAGCTAATAATCATTCCTTTCTTACCCAGCGATCGCCTTTGAATTCCCAATCTTTTAATCTCTCAGCTACATTCGGTATAGCATGACCATCGCGACGATAGCGATAGATGAAGATGCTGCTGAGATTTATCAGACTACTCAACTCGTCATCGCTCAACCCTTCTCTTTCATCTGCTGGTGGTTCTGGTTCTGGTTCTAGCTCTGGTTCAGCTTTAACAGCAACGGTATTAACACCCGATAACTTAGCCTCTACTTCTTCGAGTCTTGTATCTAAATCTCGAACCCGCTCCTTTAACTCTGTGTCTGTTTCCTCAACATCGGATAAAGATGATTCTAACTGTCCGATACCAAGCTCGATGAGTTTGAGGATGGTGGGTGTTACTTCAGGTTTGCCACTGCGATGATGTATCTTGGCATGAAATTGGTCAACAGCGATCGCACTAATTTGGTCATAAAGTTCATTGGGAAGGCGAATATCGACTCTCGTAACTTTATCCGTCTGTCGGCTAGTCATATCGGATAGTATCGGTTTTTATCGGATAAGCTCGATAGTATCATTAGATGAAACCAAACCAACCAGGAAGCGATAACAAAGAAGTGAGACAATAAAATTAAACTAAAAAGGGAAGCTTCCCGACGACAGCTCGTGCGTTCCCTTGCGTCTTGCGCCGACGCGGGTTCACTCGCCAATCAGTGAAACTTCCCCAATGGTTAAAACCTAAATCAAGTATAACAATGAGCAACATACAAATCGAAACCGACCTCAAAGAAATCCTTGGAGAATTAAAGAACGGTCAAAAGGAAATTCTCAACAAAGTTGAGGAAACTAACAACAAAGTAGAAGACATCGACAAAAGGTTAGTCAGGGTAGAGACTAAGCTCGACGGCACAGTAGAAGACATCAAAGAGATTAAAGGCTCACAGAAAGCTCAAATCTGGACATTAATCGGAGTTTTGATTACTGCTGTTGGTGGTTTTATCGTTGCGGTGGGTCGCTCCGTCCTCACATTCAATCCTTAATTTTTCTCTAGTACGAGTGGGTTATTTTTTTAAAGCCTACTTGTATAACAAAAGTGTCTATATTGTTATACTTTTTTTAATACCTCTGTATTAATGACTATTCAGAACAAAGTTACTAATGCTTCGAGCGATCGCGAGTTGATTTTAATTTGGTTGGGTGGCAAATCGGAAACGACCCAGATAAGTTATCGCTCGACGGTAGAAAAGTTCATTGAGTTTATTGATAAACCGTTGTCTGAGGTGAAGTTAGATGATTTACAGCTATGGGAGCGCGGATTAAAGGCTCGATTTAAGCTTACCACTGTAGCGAACAAAGTTTTAGTAATTAAGTCGCTATTTAGTTTTGCTGTCAAGACGGGGTATTTAACTTTAAATGTAGGCAGCTTCATTAAGCCACCGAAGGCTAAAGACGATTTGGCGGAGAAGATTTTAGATGTATCCGATGTGCGGGGATTGATTAAGTATGGGGTCAAGAACGAACGCGATCGCTTAATATTACTTCTCATGTACGGCTGTGGCTTGAGGGTGTCTGAAGTTGTGGGGCTAACTTGGAATGATTTTAAAAAGCATGGTAGCGGCGGAAAAGTAACGGTATTTGGGAAGGGTTCTAAAACTAGAGTGATAATTATCCCCGATTGGCTGTGGGCGAGGGTCAAAGAGTTTGAAAAATACCATCGGGTCAATCAGTATGTTTTTATTAGTCGCCACCATAATAAGATGAATCGCGTTGTGGTGCATACGATGATTAAACGAGCTTGCAGGAGGGCAGGGATTGATGAGAGGGCATCCGCGCACTGGTTAAGGCATTCTCACGCCAGTCATAGTTTAGAAGCTGGTTGTAATTTGAGGTTGTTGCAGCAGAGTTTGGGTCATGCCAGTGTGACTACTACTGAGAGGTATCTGCATATCAGTCCTGACAGTGGCAGTAGTCAGTTTATTGATTTTTAGATGATTTCGATTGGGAAAGGCGACCGCTTTCTTAAGAAATTAGTTCATAAAATCTGTCTTATTTCAAAACACATTATTATTTAACGTAGAAAACAATACAAAAATTATGCCTCCTACTACAACAAGTGCCTCTCCTGATGAACCTTTTGAAAGTGGGTACAAAATTCGCAATCATTTAAATAATATTGAAAATAAAATACAAGAATTAAATTCTATTCAAAAAAACAATTATTTGACACAGTTAGCAAAAAGCGTTTCAAAATTAAAAGAAGTATGTGATACTATCAACAATAACAAGACTATCAATAGTATAATAAAAGTTACAACACCTATAATCGATATCTTAAATAAGGAAAGTACAACGGAAACAAATTGGCAAATCATTAATAATATTAAAACAATAATTGATATTCTTAAAACCCATGATGACGACAAAATATCAATATTTTTCGATGGAATAAAAGAATTAAAAATTAATTTAGAATCATATAATTCATTTCTCTTTAGCCAGCGTAAAAACAGTAAAAAAACGCTGCTTCAAAATATTAAAAATTTATTTTCAAAAGACGATCAATATTGTTGGATAGAATACGAGGATTATCGAGATTATTGTTTTCAATGGAGAATGCACATAAAATTTGAGGGTAGTGTTTTTAAAGTATCTGAAATATCTAAACTTTTGTATTTATTATCTTCAGCCTTAGATTCAATATCAGGTGTAGAGGTTTTACTAGAATCTCAGAGTGTAGGAAGTAGAAGGTATGACATAACAATACTTTTCAAAACTTTTATAGAAAAAGAACAAGTAAAAAATATTTTAAAAAAAATCTTTTCAGCACTAGAATCGGAAAAAATAGATAAATATATTGAGCAAACAAATCAAATTAAAGAAGACACAAATAAAACTAAAACACAGACACAAAAAATAAAAGAAAATATCGATAGATTACCAAGCATAGAACTAAAACAACAAATACATATATTTGAATTAGAACTAAAAAAACAAGAAGTAGAAAGAAAAATTTTGGAAAATAAACTATTTAAAGCAGAAAAAGAATTAAAATTATTAGAAATCAAAGAAAAAGAACTTGATATTGCCAGGAAAGAGTTAGATCATCTACAAAGACTAACTTATGAAATGCGAGAAGGATTTCTTCAAAATAAGCCTTTATATTTAGAAATAAATAATATTCCATATATAAAAAGCGAAAACGGCAAAAAAATAAAAATAGAAAATGATTTGGATTTAATAGATCGAAACACTATTGTTAATCCAGATAAAGAAATTATTCAAAACAATGAAGAAGATATAAATGAAGAACCAACAGAAGATTAAAAATAATAATCGCTAATTTTAAATTATTAAAAGCGATCGCTCTACTTCTCCCCTCTAATATCCAATGTCCTCTAGCAGTAATACTTCTCTCGTTCTGTCCGAGTATCTTCACCCGTCTTACTTTTTTGCTTGATAATCGGGGCAGCTATCCCCACTGTATCCATAAGGATGAACTGCACATACTAGCTCGACACCGCCATAAATTTGACCGTGATGATGTTTACAGATTTGACAATCTGGCAGAATTTCAATCGTGTATGCTACTTCATACATCTCATCTTCTTGTCGTTGCAGCTTACTCATTACTTTTCTTAAGACGTTTTTCTCGGCTTTTTAATCTACTCAGTTTTTGATTATTGCAAACAAGCGATCGCTATTCATTTTCAACTTTTATCATTCCTGCGGCTTTAGGGTTAAAGTTTTCGGGAAACATCGTATCGGGCAATTTAGAATGGTCTTTGGTATACTTGGCTCTTTTTAGGTACAAATTATTAAGGTCAAAAGACCTCAAGTTCACACCACTTAAATTAGAATCAGCCAAATTAATTTTTTTCAAACTTGTACTACCAAATTTGGCACAAACCAGACTAGCTCCCTCAAGGTCTGCATGACTTATATAAGAATTTCTTAAATTAGCATTTTCTAAGTCGGCATTTTTCAATTCTGTACCATTCAAAATAGCACCAATTAAACAAGCATCTTTCAGGTTGGAATTATTCAAGCAAGCACCCGATAAATCAGTACATATTAGATAAGCATTACTTAGATTGGTATTCTCAATAAAAGTACAGCTTAAATTGGCACTACTTATTTCTGAACCACTCAGATCGGCATGACTTAAGATAGCTTTTCTTAAATTGACTCCTGATAAACTGACCTCTCTCAACAAAGTAGGTGTACTTCCTGAAAGTTTATTTTGAATCAAACTCGCATCAGATAAAAATTGAATTACCTGTTTATTTCTTTCAGGATCGAGTTCTCTCAATACAGACAAAGTTAAAGCTCTTGCGGCTTTAACTTCAGGACTTCCAAATGGCTTAAGAGAAAGATGTTTCTCAACTAAAAGCTTTGTCATACGCTCAAAATAGCCATTCAATGCTTTTTGTTTATTTTGCTCGTCGGAAATTTTATCTTGTCGCTTCGCCGATTCCAAAGTAACTTTTTTGGCAATCAACCAAAGTGTCAGTGGAGTCGAAATTATGCTTGCCCATCTATACAATTCTTCGTAGCCTAAATAAGCCCACTGCCAAAATTGATAGTTACCAATATCTAAATTATTAAAATCAATAAGAACTTTATTCAGCATTTCTCGTCAAGTGCTTCAACTCCGTCACCGTTTCATTTTTCTCAATCTCAACCCCTACAATCTGCTCGATAGTGCGATCGCGCCGATTCTTCATACCCAATAACTGACTCGTACTACCCCTACCATACTTATAAGCAATCCTCACCACTTCCCTTTGCTGTTCTAAAGTCTCCAGTTGAGATGTCAGCAGTTCATGTTTGCGGTTGGCAGCATCAATATCTAAAAGCAGATGCAGCACTTTATCTTCTAGCTTTAGCTTCTCTGCTTCCTGCTGCCGCTCTAGTTCGGCTTTAGCTGTCAGTAAGTCTGCGGTTCTGATTTCGAGGTTGGCGATCGCTAGATTATCCCTCTGCATCCCACCACCACCGAAGAAATTTTGAATAATATCAACTGGATTGGTGGTGATATAGTTAGTCCACTTTTTCTTACTGGTGTAGTCGATTCTTTCTTCTGTAACTGCCAACCGTCGCTCGATTGCGGTAATTCGATCGCTCGTCTGCTGGAGTTTATTGGAGTTGGCGATCGCTCGTTCGGTAAGCTGTTCTACACATTTATTACTGCTGTTGAGACAGGGAATTTTTTTGTTCTCGACGGCGTTTTCTTTCTGCTTCTCGATCGGTTTCGACCATGAGGGTGACTTCGGCTGTGAGGCTGCCATCGGGGGATTGACCGAGCCAATTAACACGCCTAACAGTACCAGCATAGGGAGATTTAACAACTGAAAGGGTAGCGATCGCATTCTCAACATTATTCAATTTCTCCTGTAGCTGTGTTACCTGATATTCTCTGTCGGTCAATCTTTGCTCGTATTCTGCTAATTGTCGTTGATAGTTGAGCCTTGCTTGATTCATCTCTTCTACGCGACGGGCGGAATTAATTGATGCTTGATACTCCTGATATTTCCTACTATCTTTGGCACTCTGCATCTTACCCATAGCTAGCTGGTAATCTCTAACTGCTGCGGTGTGTTCCTGTTTTAGCTGTTTTAACTTTGCCTGTTCGTGTTCGAGGATGATGGAGTCGAGGTTTTTAACTCCTGAAAGGTAGCTTAGTTCTTCCTGCTTGAGTTCTACTTCCGATTCAACCGAGGCGATCGCTGCCTTGGTTTGCTCTACTGCTGCTTCGTGTTCGAGATAACTTACTGGTGGTAGAGCCATTACTGTTGGTACTGCTTGGGGTGCTGCTGGTGGTGTAATAGAAGCTGCCTTTAATCGGTCGAGTGATAGCTGAAGCTGTTTCTGTTGGGCAGTCAGTCTGGTTCGTTCTCGTTCGCGATCGGCAATGATTTCACCTTTGGCTACCCGTTCACCTTCACTAACTTTGAGGTCGTCTGGTTCTGTGACATTGACAGTGATGTTTAAGCGTTTGGGTGTAGTAGTTTCTGTCTGTGTAACTTGAGCGATTGCTGTTGCCCAACTTGGTAGGGGGTAAATGTTAGTGGAGATTATAGTGAATGCGATCGCTGCTATGACTAGCGCATAGACAACTAACTTGCTAACCCTCTTCATTAATATCGAACCTCATATCGGTGGGAATATATAGTTCTATTGTTCCCACAGGCTAATGGTTTTCGAGCAGAGTAGTTTATGTTTGGTGCGTTCTAAGTTTGGGGGCAAGCGATTGCCACTGTTCTTAGTCCATGAAAACACTAAAAAAAGTTTTATTTATAATTTCCAACCCAAAATTATGAGTTAAGCTGAAGTACAACTTTTGTATTAAATGGTTTTTATGCGCGTTTCAAGCACAGACATTCGGAAATTTATACAACAAGGATGTTTAAAAATTACGGGAAATATCAATCATGAATTTGAGTCGAGTACTCAAATAAGACCAGCTTCTATAGACATTCATGTGTCTAATATATTTTGGAAATTCAAGCAAAAAGAATCTGATGAAATAGATATTTTAGATTTAGATAAAGCCAAAGAAATCAAACAAAATCCAGAGCTACTATACGATAGAATTGAGCTAAAATCTCATGAACATTTAACTCTCGATCCTGGAGATATAATATTAACCGAAACTTTGGAAGAAATTGAATTACCTAATTTTTTATCAGCAAGTTTAAAGGGAAGAAGCAGTTATGCAAGGCTTGGTATTTCTATTCATTGCACTGGAGATTATATAAATCCTGGATACAAAGGGCATATGCCTATGCAGATAGTGAATCATAGTCCAAAATCAGTAAAGATTTATCCATTTTTAAAATTGGCGCAATTAGTATTTTACAAATTAAGTTCTCAGCCTGATATAAACTATCAATCGTTGCCTAACACTATTTATAATTCTGATAATTGCGATACAGAAGGTTTATCCCTATGGTTTGTAGATAAAGATATTGAAAATTTCGCCAATAGAGTTAGCGGAAAGAAATTTGCCAAAGATACTGAAGACAAAATCAGAAATCTTGTAGAAAGAAGCGAAAAGAGAATCTTCAAGCAAATGGAAGAACATCTAGCGAGAAACAAAATAACAGAGCCAAACCAAATTGAAGAGGAAATCAAAAATTATGAAATCAAAGACGTGAAAAGAGACAAAAAAATGCGTCTTACCTTTTGGTTTTTTTCAATAGTTTTTGGTGCAGATTTAAGTATTTTAATTCCTTCAGTAATTGAAGCAGTTAGCACCAATGATTTTCAGAATCCTATGTTTTGGATTAGCTCAACTATTCTCATATTTTCAGTAATAATTTTATGGATTACTTTTGATTACCGATTCATTGGTTTATAAACTTTAACTACATTATTTTGCTCACATATTTTTTTTTAGTTCTTGAATAATATGCTGAACACCTGAAATAGCTCTATCAAGAAACCAAAATATTTCTTCATCAATAATAACAAAGCTTATATAAGAAAAAGTATATTCACCAGAGCCATTAAAGGGAAAATTATGCAAAACCATTAGCGGGCTTCTTTTAAATGGAGTCTGTTTATCATCTTTAAAATGTGAACAATAAGTCATCCCATCACTTGTTCTTGTCACCACACCATATCCAGATGTGCGTTGAATTATATTAAATTGTTCGTGTTTATTTTCATTACTAAGAGAAGCAAAATCAGCTAACCAATTATTATCAACGGAAGCAAAAGGTTGAAAAGTTTCCAAGATAGAAAGTAATTCTGGTTTTGAGGAGAGAACCCCAGGCATAAGTTTACCAACGCGGGATTTAAAATCACTCTGTTTAAAATCTTTTGACACAATTGGAAAGTAAATTGCCTTCTTAATTATTTTATCCCTACACTGTTCACAAATTTCTCTGGCGCAGTAATCAAGAGCTGAACGTAAATGGTCAAAAATTTCCTTGACTATGATTTTCAATTCTATACTGACAACTCCTTTTAGAAGAGCTTCTTCGTAGGAATCACCATGATCCCCAATCTCGCCACGAAGCTTTTTTGCTCTATTTACTAAAGCTTCTGCCATTTCAAAGCGTGTCGTCATATTTTTAGTTTGTTAGGAAATTTGACCTTGATATCTACTTTCTAACTATCTTTAGTTCAACTGTCCCGACCGCATACTGTACTTTCAACGATGCGATCGCAATTAATATCCCACCTTCCGCACGTCAAAATGTAGTATCGAGCAAGTCAGCAAAAATGACCAGCCAATCCTCACTCATCTTGAGTTGAAATACTTAATTGAAGAGTAGTTCGCGGGTCTTGTTCGCGAACAATGCTCATTTGGTTCAACTTATTATCATTAGTCATTACTTATTGATAATAAGTGAACGTCAAAAACTTGGTCACAATAATTTTTAGAATACAGATATGAATTAATTTCAGATTAGCTAAAATTTTATCAACTACCCAGATAAAATATAATATTTTTGACAAGATAATGGGAAAAACTTTAAAGTAAACTGACGTTCATCGGTGAGATTGGCAATTTGTTTCATCCCTGAAAATACTACTAAATGAATGCCTTGAAAACATTGAAATATCCAACGCAATGTTGGTCTTTCTGTGGGTTGACCTAATTGATTTTTAATACCTGTTTTTGCCGTTTGTAAAGCAGAACGAATCTGTCTTTGTCCAAGAGAATAAACCAGAAGGCATAATCCCATCAGCATAGCCATTGTCTCAACTCTTTGAGGAGTTTTCAAGAAAACACTGTCAGCAAAAAATAAAGGATCTTTGAGGAAGGCAAAACCCCTTTCGGGTGCTTGTTGTTCTTTGTATTTTCGTAAGATATCATCTGAATTAAAGGACTCATTATTTAACTTATTGGTGGCGATTATAAATCTTCCTGCTTTTCTTTTTAGAGAGGTTATTTTCTGATTGTCTGCTTGAATGAACGCAGTTATTTGATATCTAGATTGTTGGTTTCTTGCTGACTTCTCTGTGACTATAGACTGAGAGACGAGATGATATTTAAGTTTTGAGCTTATTTGTTGTAACCTCAAATTAGCTTCAACTTCAGTTTCAAAATCTTTTTTAGATAAGCTCGCTAATTTTGGCGAGACCAGTTGACATTCTTTGGCTATTTTTTGTTCGAGTTGTTTGAGGTCTGATTCTTTCCTAGGTTGACTTTCTACTACTAACCATCTTTGCTTTATTCCCGCATAATTATTTTCTATTTCTTGACATGAATATCCTTCAATCTCACTGGCTATAAATTCTTCAGAAGATAAGTTACTCACTATTTCTTTTGCTTCTTTGATTGACAAAGGAACTCTTGTTACCCATGACATTTCCTTCATCAATTTTAAGTTATTCTCACTATATAAGGCACTATCCGATACTATAGTCGTCTCGAATTTTAGTTGCTTTTTGTATTTTCTGGCAATTTCTCCAAATACTTTTTTATCACTCTGATTTCCCGAACCTGTTTCGATAAATATTGGAATATCTCCATCTCCTGAAACTATTAGATTCAAGATAAATTGTTTTAAATGAGGACACGCCTTTCGAGGTCTCCTCGAAAGCGTGAGATGTCCGTCTGGTCGATGGTCTCTTGAATAACCATGAGTTATTTTTATGGGTATTTCTTTTACTACATCAGCTTGAGTGCTTGCTTCTCCTGAAGGGTCTTGTAATAATGGTAATACTTCTGAGTATTCTCCATGAACTGAGAAAGAGCTAGAATCTAGGTGAGAATATTCTAGATTGACTTGATACTTTTTTACCGCAGCTAAAGCTATCAACAGAAATAATTCTGATATTCCGTATGAATAACATTTATCTATTACACGACCAATTTTATCATCGTTTAAATGTTCGGGTAATATTCCTTGTCCCAATAAATGTTCTGTTGCTTTGTCCTCAAAAAATTGTGGGAATAAGTATAATGGTCTGGATACAAATCCTAATCCATTAAGAATAATTGCTTTGATGATTACTCCTGGACTTACGATTTCTTTGGTGTTTGTTCCTAGTTGCTCATCTACTATCTCTACCAGGGCTATTTCATCCATTATTCCTGCTATTATTCCTAGATGATTGATAGTTTTGATTTCTAGATTTTCTAACTGGTTCATTTCTGGCTCTACCAGTTTTTAAGTAAAATTCAAAATGATTCTACCTCTATCAAATTCGATGATTTATTAATTTTTGTCTAATCTTCTAATCTTCTGAGTATTTATTACTATTCATTTTGTGGTCAGCCTTGATTTTTCCGTTTCGTTCTGCTGATTGTCCTAATTGCTTTATATTACATCTTGACGTGCGGAAGATGGGTAATATGATTAACATTTTGGGAACTATAGATGAGAATTTACTCTTTTTGTATTTATCATGGCTAAAGTTACCCTTCAAGTAAGAACACGCGACAATCTATTAGAGCTACTTGCAAATAATGAGTCTGGAGCTTGGGTTGTTGGTAAAGATAAAGTCCAGCAAATCACTCACGTTCAGGTTGTTAACTTTGAGGGTACGCAGATGATTGAAGGTGTATTCGATCGCAATGCCAGTCATTATGTTGTTATAGAAAACAAAGACAGACTGGTCATAAAGTTTTTAGACGGACGTATTGTCAACTGCAATATCAAATTTAACGGAGAGAATCCAGTTCGTTATGTTTGAAACGCCAAATTAATAAGTTATTATTGACCGTTGTGTACTACAAACATTAGAACTATCCAATTATGAAACGCGACTGGGATTTAGTTCGTTGGATTTTAGGTGAAGCAGAATCTCGAAAGGGTGGATATCCATTAGTTCTCACTATTGGTCAATACAATAGTTCACATCATAAACTAAACATTGGCGAACGTGATTTTGACGAAGTTTGCGAGCATATGCTGTTACTTAATGATGCTGGTTTAGCTGAAGTACGTGAACTTGGAAGAACATATACTGGTTCGGTAGGAGTAGCACTTGACCGTCTCACAATGGCAGGTCATGATTTTTTAGATGCTGCACGAAACGAAAAGATTTGGAAAAAAGCCATGAAAACCGTAGGAGAAAAAGGAGGAACAGTTACTCTTGGAGTTCTTACTCAATTACTGGGGGCATTAGTCAGACATGAATTCGGATTTTAATAGTTGGCTGGTTGTCTAAGACCGAACTATCTTCACTTCCACACCCCCCACTGCATACTGCCCATTTAAAAGTGCGATCGCCCGTTCCAACCCACAATAACTAAACTTAATGGTACTACCAGTTAAATTAGCTGTAGACATCTGGTTAGGCTCGATGGGTATCTGAACATCTTCAGGAAAATCGATCGCCAGTTCGCCATTTAAGTAAATCTCAGCACCAGGATAAGCTTGCTGTAGTTCTAGCAATGGTTCTACAGCATCTTCATCGTTAAAGGTAATATTTCTAATCTCAGTAGTTGCAGCTTCTCCAACGTCAGTAGTCACTTTACTAGTAATTATCTGCTCTCCAGTCTTGTAGACACCCTCCCCATCGGTAACAACAAACTCACTGCCTTCCGTACCGAGGATTAAATATTTACCATCGGCATTGGTGCGATCGCTCGTCCAATAACCTGCGATCCTCGCGTATACTTTATTGGTGCTGGCGTTCTCGTTATATACCCTAACGATGCCATCTCTTAAGCCGAGATTCTGTGAGACTTTCTGAGTTATGCCCCCACCGTTAGCTAGATAAATTCCTAATGAGAGGAGGGCGATCGCAATACCCAATACCCATAGTTCGCCAGCACCACCAGTCTTTAATCTCCGTCGCGGATTGGATACAGATATTGCCCAAGCTGGTTCTGGGTAAAATAACTGCACTCCCTGCTTGGTAAAGGTATCGGAGAAACAGGCGAGGAGATGACCCAATGGTAGAGCAATTAAGCTAAATGTTTGTTCTAGCAAAAAGTAACCCCCCAGTAAACTCACAATGGCGATCGCTGCGGTTGCTAGTAGTGAATGAGTGATAGATCTATGGGGAAATCTGTCTTCTATCCAAGAGCTAATCGGAAAGAAGATTTTACCGATGGTGCTAGTGGTGGTGTCGATGTCAGGGATTTGTGAGCCAATAATAGCTAGTCCTAACGGTAAAGGTTCGGCAGTTCCAAGTATTAGAGATGTTCCTGCTGCTGCGATCGCGCTACTGGCTAAAAATCCAGGGGCAACTTTACTCGATACGGTAATTCATCAAAAACAGGCGATCGCGGACACTTCAGGACAATCGGCAACGGTTTGGGAGTTACCTGGACGACCAGCTAGTGAATCGGCTTCCGAATACGAAAAATTATTTACTGAAATGCTCAAACAACTACCATGACCAAAAAACCAAGAAAGTCACTCGATGATTCTTTAGCCGAAGAGTTTGTTTTTGGTGGAGATAAACCCCAAACGGGAGCAGCACCAACACCTGATGTTGAGATAGAACCAGAGGAAGCAACTGCTAGTGAGTCTGAAGCAACTCCTACTGCACCAGTTGAAGAACAGTCAGTTACAGAGAAACCGAAGAAGGAATCTAGTCTAATGCAAAAACTACAGGTTGAAGCCAAAGAAGGAACTAAACGTTTTACTATCGATCTAAGAGAGTCAGTACACCGCAAACTGTCTATTCTGGCTGCCAAAACTGGCAGAAGTAAAGCCGATATCGTCAGGATGCTACTTGATGATGCACTTGAAAACATAAATGAGTAGTTGTTTAATGCAGTAAATAATTAAGTAATGCAGTAAATATGAAACGTTTAATTATTTTTTGTTTGCTAGTTTTCTCGTTTCTCTCTGTACCATCACCAGCACTAGCTTGGAACGGAGCGGGACACATGACCACTGGCGCAATCGCCTATCGAGAACTACAACAAAATGACCCCAGTGCCGTTGAAAGAGTAATCGAACTCCTGCAAGCCAATCCCGAAGCCGAAAGACTGTGGCGATCGCAACTAGAACAAGTAGAAGCATCGGAACAGGGACAGCTTTTGTTTATGTTGGCTACCCGATGGTCTGACGATATTCGCGGTGACGAGCGTTACGACCGCCCTCAATGGCACTATATCAATTTCCCTTACAAACCAGACACAGAGCCAGAGTCAGACACAATTGAAGAACCAGATCCAGAAAATATCCTGACTGGTTATGCTCAAAATCTCGATGTGTTGACTGGTAATGCTGATAAGAGCGAATAGGCGATCGCTTTATGCTGGATATTTCATTTAGTTGGCGACGTACATCAACCACTGCACACTACGACTTTGTTTAGTGAAGAATTCCCCGAAGGCGATTGGCGAAGCCACCTCCCTTTGGGAGATCGCGGTGGTACGAGATTTTACATCAAGGTCAAGCCCGAAAATAAAACCACCATCAGCCTACATAAATTCTGGGATGATGCAGTAGGAAGCTCTAGAAGATATCAAACGGTAAGCAATAGAGCCACCAAACTAAGATTAAATCCAGAATTCAGTCGCGATCGCTACAGTAACAACTAATCCCTATCAACTCGCGATCGATATCTTCGGCATTGGCTTTCTCACTGCCGATAAGATAGCCGTAAAAGTGGGAGTATCCCCTTACTCTAAATTTCGCTATCGGGCTGGTGTGCTTCACGTCCTGAGTAAAGCCAGTGAAGATGGTCATTGTTATTTACCCGAAAGCGAGATTATTCCCTTTACCAAAGAGTTACTGACGACAGACGAACATCAGGCAGATGAACAGGCGATCGCTGGCATCCTTTCTGAGATGGTAACAGAGCAACAGTTAGTTAAAGAAATAGACGAGGAAGTACTTTACTACAAACCTAGTTTCTATCACTCCGAACAGCATCTAGCCAAACTGTTAAAGCAGAAGCTAGAAACTAAACCAGATGTAGATATAGAGCGCGTTAATAGATGGATTAACAGATTTACTGCCGCTAAAAATATCACTCTATCTTCACGACAGGTAGATGCTGTAGTGACGGCAGCCATCGAGAAGGTTTCGGTTCTGACTGGAGGACCAGGAACGGGAAAAACCTTTTCAGTCAACACCATTGTCAAGCTCTGGAAAGCGATGGATAAAAAGCTTCAGGCAGGTGCGCCCACTGGTAGGGCAGCTAAAAGACTAACAGAGGTTACGGGAATCGAAGCTAAAACCTTGCATCGGCTGTTAGAGTTCGACCCTTCTAAAATGGGCTTTAAACGCGATGCTGACAATCCCTTAGACTGCGATGCTCTA
>NZ_JRFE01000042.1 GCF_000756305.1 Myxosarcina sp. GI1 | reverse complement strand
GCTGTTAGAGTTCGACCCTTCTAAAATGGGCTTTAAACGCGATGCTGACAATCCCTTAGACTGCGATGCTCTAGTAGTGGATGAATGCAGTATGGTCGATCTATTTATGGCTCATTCCATACTAAAAGCCTTGCCCAAAGATGCTCTGCTATTGATGGTCGGAGATATTGACCAACTTCCCTCAGTCGGACCAGGCAATGTCCTTAGAGATTTAATCGCCTCCCAACAAATTCCCGTCGTCCGTCTGACTCAGGTATTTAGACAAGCTGCCGAAAGTGCAATCGTTCGTACTGCCCATCAAATAAATAATGGTCGCCTACCAAAACTAGAACCAGTATCGATGAAAGCAACTTCAGACTGTCTCTGGCATTCGGGAGGAACAGAACCAGAACATGGCGTACAAACTATCTGCGACCTCATCGAACATTACATACCCAAAACTGGTTTTAATCCCGCTACCGATGTTCAGGTGCTTTGTCCCATGACTAGAGGAGTAGTCGGTACTCGCAATCTCAACAGTGTATTGCAACAGCTAATCAATCCTGCTGCCGAATACAAAGAAGAATTAGTTAGAGGAGACAGTATTCTCAGAACGGGCGATCGCGTGATGCAGCTAAAGAATGACTATAATAAAGAAGTGTTTAATGGTGACTTGGGAATAGTTAAGGCAATCGATAAAACCGAAAAGGAAGTCACTATTGACTTTGATGAGGCGACCCCGCGTCGGCGAAAGACGCAAGGGAACGCGCCTCATCGTGATGGCAGGAATGTAACCTATGACTATGCAGATTTAAATGAAATTACGCTAGCTTGGGCAACTTCGATACATAAATCTCAAGGTTCGGAATATCCTGTAGTTATTCTGCCTCTTTATACCCAACATTACGTTATGCTCTCTCGTAACTTGTTTTACACTGGTTTGACTAGAGCTAAGAAACTAGCGTTGATTGTTGGTTCGGAGAAAGCGGTGGCAATCGCAGTCAAGCAGGTCAAGCAGCAGCAAAGATATACGAGGTTGAGGAGGAAATTGGAAGATAAAAATTTGTAGCGATCGCTACAATAATTGAGAGCCAATTATCCGAAATATTATCCAATAGCTATTTTTTACTTTACAGTGGCGGGGTACTCTGTGGTGGTTGTCTCAACTGACTTGCTTGCTCGAAAGCATACGCTAGTTTAATTAGAGTCGGTTCGCTCCAAGGTCTACCAACAAATTCCATGCCAACAGGTACGCCTATGGGCGCAGTATCCGTTGGAGAGGAAAAACCAGCAGGTACGACGATCGAAGGAAATCCAGTTGATGAAGTTAAAATTCCTTGCCGTTCTACTTGAGATTCTCCGATGGGAACGACTAAACGTTTTTGATGTGGAAAGACAATTGCGTCAAGTTGGTTATCTGCCATTATTTGCATAAAGGTGTCTTGTAAATCCGCTCTTTTGACTAAACGATTTTTGTATTCTTCGTCTGTCGTGCTTAAAGTGGTGACTTCATCAAAAGTTTCTTCTAATGCTGGATGATATTCGCCAGAATCAATAATTTCAGCTAGGGATTCTACAGGTGTTTGAGGTTGAGTGTTTTGCAGATAGTTTGTTAGATGTTCGTCTAGCTCGTACAAATGAATGCTCACGTCAGAAACTAAAGTGTCTGCATCGAGGGAGGTGTCTAGCTCGACGAGAGTTGCTCCCTCTCCTCCTATTACTTCAACAGCTTTGTTAACTACGTTGTTAACTTCCTGGTGTTCTGGAGCATTACCAAAAAAGCTTCTAAGAACGCCAACTCTAGCTCCTTGTAAGCCATTCAGGTCTAGAAAAGCAGTGTAGGTTTCTGGAATATGTCCTATACTCCAAGCTGTAGCCGTGTCCTGGGAATCGTAACCAGCGATCGCATCGAGCATCTTTGCGGCATCGCTAATAGTTCGAGTAATTGGACCTGCCGTATCTTGAGTTAGTGAGTAAGGGATAATTCCAGTGCGGCTTACCAATCCTAAAGTTGGTCTTAGTCCAACAAGACTATTTGCGCTTGCTGGAGAGCGAATGGAATTGATGGTATCAGTACCAATGCCGAGAACGCCAAAATTAGCAGCAATTGCCGCTCCCGTACCACCGCTAGAACCACCAGGTGTTCTGGTCAAATCATAAGGATTTTTGGTCTGTCCGAGAATCGAACTAACCGTTTCTCCTGCAACCGCAAATTCGTGTAAATTGACTTTAGCCAATATGATTGCTCCAGCCTCTTCCAGCTTGGTAACGATGGGCGCATCACTCGCTGGAACATAACCCTCAAGACTTAACGAACCACCAGTAGTAGGAAGGTTATTAGTTTCAACATTATCTTTAAGCAGCACTGGAATACCGTGTAAAGAACCAACCTTACCAGAAGTTTGAAACTGTCTATCGAGTTCGGTAGCTCGCTCAGTAGCGTTAGGATTAACTACAATAACTGAGTTTAGTTCTGGTCCCTGTTGGTCATAAGCTTCAATACGTTCTAAGTAATGTTCGACTAGCTCGCTGGCGGTTAGCGTTCCCTGTTGCATAGCAGTCTGAATACGATCGATGGTAGCTTCTTCAAAAACGAAACTATTTGCAGCTCCTACGCGATTAAACCGCATCTACTTTGAAAACCGTAGTTTTTCTTCTTCTGGATCGAGGTGTTTTTTAACCCACAAGCGATCGCTTAAAAACAGTGGAGTAGTATTAATTAGATGCTGAAAATCAGCAACAGCAGAAATTAACTCTTGTTGTTGGTCATAACAAACATGATAAGTTATGTCTTCTCTGAGCCATTGCCAAAGATGTTCGACAGGCATAAAATCTGGGCTATAGCCAGGTAATTGTAGAAGATGGATGTCCATTGCTGATGCTGCCTCGGTGACCACTTTAGCACGATGATATGGKGCGCCATCCCAAACCACAGTTATTTGTTGCTGGGGAAATTCGACTCGCAACTTTTTGAGAACATCAATGGTATTAATTTTCTCTGCTTTCTCATAAGGAAAAATTCTGGTTTGCGCCTGATTATAGAGGTAAACACCATAAAAAGAGACTTTCTTTCTTCCAGGAGAACTAGAGCTGACCCAAAACCTTTCTCCCCGAATTGACCAACCGTAACCTTCATCGGTATCTAAATGTATATGGGCTTCATCAATATAGATAATTAATCGCTTTTGATGAAGTGCATCCTCTAATAATTCAGTAATTTGTTCGACAAATTCAGCTCTTTTGGCGGTATTGCCTTTATTAAGCAACTTCTTCGCTTTCTTCCAGGAAAAACCCATCTGCTTAAGAGTTTTTCTGACTGTCTCTCGACAACAATTTATCTTCCACTTCTGTTTCAGCCAGTGGACGAATCTTTTTAACGTCCAACGTGGAAACCCTTGAGATTTCCTCCCTCTTTCTTGTGGTGCTAATGCTGACCTTAAAAGAGCTTTCTGGATTTGATTCCCTAAATCTTTTCGCACCGTTTCGGAAAAAAAGGGTTTCTTCCTCCCGTTCTTTGATACTCGACGGCTTTGAGACCTTCTTGATTATAACGATGCACCCATTCCATTACTGTTTGGGGATTTCTTCGGGTTTGTTCCCCTACCTTTGTAGCACTTTTCCCTTCACTAATTTCATACAATGCCATCAGTCTCTCTCTTGTTCGAGGATGTTTGGCAGCCAATGCCTCTGTTCTTAATAACTCTTTGCTTTGATTCCAACGAGCGTAATCTACTTTTAACATCAAATCGATCTTATTTTTCTTCTCTTAATCAGCCTATTTGATTTTGAGCCAAAACTCCAGTTTTCAAACTGGACGGGGTTTAGTTTGGAATAAAAAGAAATTATTTTCTTTTATTTTTGTTACAGCTTTGTTAGTTACTATTACTCCTTTATCTAGTTTTGCTCAAACGGAAAAAGCAGAACAAGAGGTAGCAGAAACTACTGATACTTGGCTTAATACTGTTACTTCTGGTTCTGAAGGAGTTGTAGATGAAGTAGTAGCTTTGTACGCAGAAGATGGAGTTTTATGGGGTACTGTCTCCGAGCAAGTAAGGGATACCCCAGCAGAAATTGGTGATTATTTTGAATTTTTTGCTAGGCTTCCCGAATTGAGCGTTAGTTCATATAAAGGTTGTGTAAGAATGTACGATGAAGATCTTGCCATTAACAGTGGCTACTATACTTTCACTTTTAGTGAAAATGGTCAAACCAAAGAAGTCCCTGCACGCTATAGTTTTGTATACCAGAAAAATGGTAATAATCAATGGGAAATTATCGAACATCACTCCTCTGCTTTACCTGAAGCTCCTGAAACATTAGAAGCAGTAAATCCAGAGCAAGATGCTTGTGAAAACGGGTTATTGGTAGAAAGATAATTACTTTTTAAGATAAATTGAAGTACATTATTAGATAAATAGTAAAGCGATCGCCTTAAAGTAGTAGAGATAGTTTTTGCTTAATTACCAAATCCTTGCTTGCTCCGTCAGTCGCTGTTAGAGACTCGCCATCGCTTCGCGATGTCGGCGAACTCCAGTTCGCCTCGGATTTTAAATCCGAGCGGGCGGTGCGTGACCGAAGGGAATCCTTTAGGGCTTTTTACTGCCGTAGTCAACTGTCTTAAACTCCAGGCGATCGCTCTTTGGATTATAAATAGTATAAGTAGCCTCTCCTGGCTCTCTGCCGACATTTCCCACCCCGACAAGCCTTCTTTTTGGTGCAGTAATAGTTTGCACGGGTTGCTGAGATTCTAAAGTCATCACCGAACTCTTAACCGAACCTGCTTGTAATTGATATTCAAACACTTGACCCGAACGACCACAAAAGAGTTGATTTGCCTGGACTCTCTGCAAGCGGTCTAGCATTTGCCAGGGTGGGGTTTTGGGGGTTAACTCATCGCTGACGCTAACAGTGCTACCGTGAATTAACAAACAATCTAATTCAAAGAAGCCAAAATGACAGTTGCGTAACCACTGTACAGTTTCGCGAGATACAGAATCCCAAAGTAGTTTGGCGGTTTCTTTGCTAAAGCGTTCTATTAATTCTGTTGGTTCTGCTGTCGAACCCAAACCGTGTAAGGCAAAGCATTGTTCTTCCCACCAGCCGACGCATACTTGGGGTTCTAATTCTCCAGGTAAAGGATTCTGAATGCGCTCGATCGCTTTTTCGCTATCTGGGTTAGCTGCTACAATATCGCCCAAAATATACAATTCTTCTATCTTAACGCGCTGGCGTTTGATATCTGCTAATACCGCTTTGTAAGCTGCGATATTTCCTTCAATTCCGCTTAAAATTGCCCACATCGATTTGCATATTTTTAAGAATGATAATCATTATATCTGTAAATTACATTAAGAGTTTGAAAATATTGTTATATATTTTGACGAGCTAGAAGCGTCTTTTTTGCTTCATCCTGGACTTTGCGATCGCTATCTTCACACAGAGACATGACAATATCTAAAGGAATATTTATATTCTGAGCAAGAACCCATCTAACTTGAGGCAAAGGGTCTTTTGACAAGATAAAAGCTGCTTTGGCGGTAATATCCTCTCGTCGAGCGATCGCCAGACGAACCTGATGATGATAGTCTATCAATCCTCCGAACGACGATCCGCGAAATCGTTGTGTAGTGGGTTTGGCGTTAATAGAATCTGTAGCTAAATATTCCATTATTTCTAAAGATATACGCGGATGTTTGGCCACTTCGACACGAACATATTTATCTTTATCCGTCTTGAGTCGATCTAAAACCGATAAGGGTACTTTTGGATGTTGGGCAACTTCTTTTCGTACTTTGGCTGACGAACTTGATGCTAGGTTCTCAAATAGTTGTGGTGATAGATCGACGTTTTTAATCATTTCGATCTGAACCGATCTATTACCCTCTTCACTAATTAGATCGATATCTTTACTTAATAGTTCGAGAATTTTATCTAAAATGTTGGGATTGCAAACTAACCTCTGTCTAACATAAGCAGAAGGATCGTTAGCTAATGCTATTGCTATTGATTCAGAAATATCTTCTCGTAGAGCGATCGCACCACGCACACAATCACTGCGATCGCTTGTTAGATTATTTAATATAGTCATAGTTGTTTGAGGATTATTTACTATTGCTTGACGCACCATAGACATAGCATCCTGAGATAATTCCTCGATAATCTCTGAGGATATATTCGGGTTGGCAGCAACTTTTTCACGAACATCAATATTGTTATCTCTTTTAAGTTTATTGAGAGTTATTAATTTTGTTCTTGGATGTTCTGCAACACCTTGGCGTATTAAATAACTTTCATTAGTTGCTAATCGATCTAATATTTCTGATGATGTATCGGGATTATAAATTAAACCTAATAATCTTTTAAACTCATTTATTTCTGCTCTACGTTTTTCCCTCGCTTCTAAACGTTCGCGATACCAATTGTCATTTACTGTATTTGATTCGTTTACTGTGTTTAATAATTTAGTAACTGCTGGCAAAATATGACGATTATCAGCCAGCTTGTTTCTAACATAGTTAGAAGGATCGCGAGTGAGTAATATTGCCTGTTCTTCTGAGATATCTTTTCGTTGGGCGATCGCAGCACGGACAGACAGACTAGGATCGTTTATTAGTTTTTTTAAAATATCATTAAATGTTTGCGGATTTTCGGCGATCGCACTCCGTATTAGAGGAACAGGATCTCGTGCTAATTCTTCTATAATTTCTGATGATATTTTATGGCTTTGAGCTACTTTTTCTCGGACAAATATATTGCGATCGTTTTTTAACTTATCTAATATATCTACAGTTACGTTTGGATTACTGACAATTTGTTGGCGTACTAAATAGCTTTCATTTGTTAGTAGCTTTGTTAATATTTCAGGCGGAGTCTGAATATTACGAACAACTCCAATCGCCACTATAGATTGATTATTTTTGGCTAACTCTTTAATCGTATTTAATGATATATTTGGGTTTGTAGCTAATAGCCTTTTTACATAAATAGAACTGGTTTCAACTATCTCTCTTGTCGTTTCTTCAGAAATAACTGCCGTTGATAGTTCCCTTAGCTTCTCCTGAATTTGAAAATATACAATACTATTATTTTTATTAATATAATTAGCTTCTCTTGAATGTCTACGTAATTTTTCTATTAACTTGCTAACAAAGATATTATGTCTGTAACTTTTAATATGCTTGCTTCTTATATAGGAAGCAAGATCGAGGGCTAATATCATTGCATCTTTATCGAATGCATCTTTTTTTGTGTCAATGGCAGTACGAACACGAAGATATTCCCCTTTTGGCAGACTTTTTATCCGCCAATTATTCAGAATTAGATCGGATAGTTTTGTGTTCTTTATAAGCTGCTCTTTTATATGCCGAATAGAATAGCCACGACAACCTAAATTATTCACCAAAATCGTAGCGATTTCTAATGATATTTTTGGTATGAGAGTGGCTGCACGACGAATATAATAATCATAATGAATATTCAAATTATATAGAACATCTAATGATGCATTAGGATTCGCTGCAAGGCTTTCCTTTATCTGTCTATCATATTCGAGACTCAGTTTCTCTAAAATCTCAATAGGCGTATTCGGATTACCTGCAACCAGACGAAGAATCTCTTTGTCTTTACTCTTTGACAACTTTGCTAATATTTCAGGTGAAGTATTCTCATCCTGCGCTTGTCGCTTTATTACTTCGGCATCCATATTAAGCTATGTGAGTAATTATACAGTTACACTATTTTAATTTACCGTACCTCTTTAAATTACTGCTATTTCGTTTTGCTCTCTTTTCAAAATAAAAGAGGAGAATTTTAAGTTCGCGACTCAGCATTAATCCAAGTACAGTTACGAAATATTAATTTTTCTTTGTAACTACCGTATTTAAAATAGCATGGATACAAAAAGCGATCGCTTGAGATTTTTCCAGCAGATACATAATGCGATCGCACTACACTAAAACCCAATAATTTACCTCTCACACACATGAGTCGGATCGTCCGCTTTTTCGGCAAATTCTAAACCCCTAGCCAAACGCCAGGCAAAAATCGGCGGTAAACCAGCATCTAATATAGCAACGCAGGTTGTTTGATAGTCATACTCCACTTCTCGTAAATTTACTGCTTGTGTCTCCGTATCATAAATGACATAGGTAGCATTGGGACGACCATGACGGGGTTCGCCTACCGAACCGACATTGATAATTCGCTTTACAGGAGTATTAAAACTAACGGCAGGTTGTTCTTTTCGATCGGGTTGACGAACTTTAACCTGTAATTGTCCAGAATCTAGAGTGCGAACATAGGGAACGTGGGTATGTCCGCAAAATAATATATCTGCATCGCTGGAGAGAACTCTTTCTAAAGCAGTAAAAGCATCCATTTCGGGTAATAAATATTCGTGGTTGCTACTAGGGCTACCATGTACGAAACAGAGATTATCTTCTTTATAGGTATGGGGTAGTTGTGCCAAATATTCCCTAACTTCGGGATCGACCTCTTTATTTGTCCATTCGTGGGCGATTTTACCTCTTTTTTCCGCCAACAGAGAAGGGTAACTACATTCACAGGCGTTGAGTCCTTCGACAACGTCTTCATCCCAACAACCCTGTACGGTGGGAATATCTAAAGAACGTATTTGTTCCACTACCGCATTGGGATAAGGACCATAACCCACTAAATCCCCCAGACAATAAATCTTTTCTGCTTGTTGTTTGTCAATATCTAGTAAAACTGCATCTAAAGCTGCATAATTACCATGAATACAGGACATTACTGCTATTTTCATACTACTTCTACCTCTGGTTCACTTTCTAAAGATTCTTTTACTTGTTGTTGGTAATAATTAATTGCTGATTCGGGAACACAGCAATCTCGGACGGTTTGAGCAATTTCATCCTTATCTAAATTACTACCTACTATTTCAAAACCGCTAAAACGATCTGGTTTACCGTTTAGGCAACGAGGTAAATCTAAAGGTTTGAACTCAAGTTTAGATTTCCCCAATTTAAAGTCACCATAATAAATTTTTCCGTCCACTAAATCGAAGATTCCCTTTGCCCGAACCACCTTTCCATAAGCACCTTGGGTAAGTTCCAGCCAAAATGTAGCTAGACTATCAAAATCTAAAATTTCCCCTGTCAAAACTCCCCGATGAATCTGTAAGGCTTTATTTGGCTTAGTTGTGTTACTTACTTGAATAATTTCATCCGCCCAAGTCTCTAATTCTCTACTATCTGTATCCTCTGGGATTATGACTACTCTACGGGAGTTAAAAGTTTGCAGTAAAGGTTCAATTCCTGCTAAATCAAAATACCAGGGAATCTCCAGATAAGTAATGGTGTTATTTAATTCCGCTTCTTCTCCTGTCTGATAAAGCTTTAGTTGAGGATATTCACTTTGAAGATAAATTGCATCGATAGGTACGGAATCGGTTTGCGGGCTGAAATAACCTACAGGTTTACTGGTTTGGGCTAGTTGTTGATGAATCCAGTGGGTTTTACCCGCACCTGGAGGACTGGCTACAGCGATAATCATCGTATATTTTTAAATTAAATTGAATGAATTTGCTCGAAAAATTTTTGGTTTTTTATCGCAACATCAAAGCTACTTGCTTGGCAAAATAAGTCAAAATCAAATCCGCCCCCGCCCGTTTCATACTGGTAAGAGTTTCTAAAACTACTTGCTTTTCATCGATCCAGCCTTGCTGTGCAGCAGCTTTCACCATCGCATATTCTCCACTGACGTTATAAGCAGCAACGGGTAAGTTGGTATACTCCTTAATGCGACGAATAATGTCTAGATAAGCTAAAGCTGGTTTGACCATAACCATGTCTGCACCTTCAGCGATATCTAAGACTACTTCTTTAATTGCTTCTCGGCTATTAGCAGGATTCATTTGATAGGTTTTTTTGTCGCCAAATTGGGGGGCAGATTCTAAAGCATCGCGGAATGGACCATAATAAGCTGAAGCGTATTTAGCCGAATAAGCTAAGATTCCCACATCGAAGTAACCAGCAGCATCTAAACCTTTACGAATTGCTCCCACTCTACCATCCATCATATCGGAGGGGGCTACTATGTCTGCTCCTGCTTCAGTTTGGGAGACTGCTTGTTTTACTAATACTTCTACCGTTTCGTCGTTGAGAATTTTGCCATCTTTGACTATGCCATCATGACCGTAGATAGAAAAAGGATCGAGTGCTACGTCGGTAATGACAGTTAGATCGGGAACTTCTTGCTTAATTGCTTTTACAGTGCGCTGTACTAAACCATCGGGGTTGTAGCTTTCTGTTCCTGCGTTATCTTTCTTTTCTGTAGGAATCAGAGGAAATAGTGCGATCGCATTTATTCCTAAATTAGCAGCATCGGCTATTTCTTTCAGCAGTAAATCGAGGGAATAACGATAGATTTCTGGCATCGAAGGAATCTCTTCTTGTTGATTTTCTCCTTCCATGACAAACACGGGATAGATCAGATCGTTAACTGTTAATTGGGTTTCTCGCACCATACGACGTAAGGATGCAGTGCGACGGAGACGACGAGGACGATGGAATAAGGAGAGGTGTTGATTGGGAGAAGTCATAAAAGTGCAATCGCGTAATTCTAGATTCAAAGCTCGAACGAGTTAATTCTACAATAATGATAATCGTTATCATACAAAAAAAGCAGGCTAATAATAACGAAGTCAGAGGAAGCCCCGCATCGGAGCGCGTTCCTCTTTAAGGCGGAGTCTCTCTGACCTGCTACTCTAAACCCTAAAACTTAAAATTCAAAAATGGTGCGGATCGTACCCACATAAATAGTGTCGTTATCGCTACTGTTTTCGGGGTTAATCACCACAAAAAATCCAGGATTAATGGCAACATGGTCGTTAAGCCGATAACGATACTGTGCCTCAACGTGCCAAGCACTATCTTCGTCTTCTACTCCACCATCATTGCTACTAACTTTGGGTGGCTGTCCGAAGATAATACCTCCCAAACTGCCTTCAGACAAGAGATCGGGAAAAGCTAAAGTCACTGCCCAGTTAAAGATCGTGGCATCATCACCATCCGTTACTGCAATACCCTCATTATCCCCATCCGTTAACGCATGAGCCAAACTCAAACCACCCCAGGCAGAAATACTTAAGCGATCGCTGAGTTCATATTTTCCTTGTATGCCAAAATGATCGGCAGAGGTGGCAATTTCTTCACCAAAAGGCGCATTAGCGGTTTCGCTGCCTGTCTCTCCCGAAACTACCAACTCATCTGGTGCATAATATCCCCGCGAATAGGTCACGACGAGCGCGTTCCCTTGCGCCTTTCGGCGGCGCGGGGTCACTCGTCAAACCGAAGCCCAAACTATCGGTAGGTTGGATACTAGCCTGGGCGATCGCTGCATAGCTGCCATTAAACAAACCCGCTCCTTCTAAGGGTTCGCTAGCACGAGGGGCAAGATAACCTACAGAAAGTGCGATCGCATCGCTAAAATTATAATTAGCCGTAGCTCCTGTTCCTTCTAAACCTTGATAGTAGATGGGATTAAAACGTCCAAAACGAGATATTGCCCCCGTTAATTCTTCCGAAAAATACTCGTTATAGTTAGCAAAGTTTTCGTTAAATTCTCCACCAACCGCATCAATCACAAAAGATAACTTTCCTTCTGCTGCACCATGAAGGTGTTCGGAATGTCCCCCGTGTGCTTCATTTTCCTCGTCGTGTTCGTGTTCATCGTGTCCGTGTCCCGAATGGGAGGACACGGGGCGCGAAGCGTCTTCGCGCCCGTGAGCTGTCCGTTCGGATTCACCCGATTCCCCAATCGCGAAAGTATAGTAAAGTTTACCAATCCGTACCGAACCATCAGAACCTTCATCAAAAGCAGTACGAGTCATACCTGTCCCTGTCACGTTGGGATCGTCTTCCTCTTCTCCCGAACCAAAAGGAACGGTATTCAGAGCATCTAAACGTACTTTTAAGAGGTCTCTACCCGTAAAGCTAGTATCAAAACTCAAGCGAGAACGAAAATTAAATACGGTGACGCTATCGATATCGCCACTACCATCGGCTTTTTCATCACCAAAAACTTGACTGAGAGCAAAACTGACTTCTCCGCCTAGCTTAGTAGTAGTGGAAAACTGATTATCCTCTAAAAAAGCAGTACGAGTTTCTAAGCTATCAATACGTCCGCCAATAGCTGCTAGTTCCACTTCAAACTCTTGGGTAAGCCTGTTAATTGTGTCTAAGTCTTCTCTAGCTATCGCCTCAGAGGAAGCAATTAGTCTTTCGATCTGATTGAGACAAGAGTTTAACCCCGCAGCAAATTCATAACGAGTCAGAGCTTGACTACCACGATATGTTTGGTTGGGATAGCCTGCAATACAACCATAGCGATCTACTAAAGAACGTAATGCTTCGTAAGCCCAGTCCGTAGGGGAAACATCCCGTAACTGATTCACGTTAGTAACTTGACTTAATTCTGTGTTGTATGAAGCAATATCTCGGGCTGATACCTCTTGTACTAAAAGTGTTGCTAAAAATAGAGGACTTAGCAAACAAGCTCTCCAAAGTTGATTTTTCATTTTCCTCACACCTTAATATCTAGTCAATTAAAATGATAATCATTATCATATACTAGAAGAGATAATCATTATCATTATTTTTCGCGAGTGAAATTACCCAACTATATTGATAGCGCGATTATTGGCGCAGGAGTTCAGGCTCTTACTTTAACCACCCACCTATTACAAAAAAGCGCGAAACACTATCGTAAATTCTTAGTTTTCGATCCCAGTAAAACCTGGATGAGTCAATGGCAGCAACAATTTGCAGCACAACAAATTCCTTATCTTCGTTCCCCTGCCGTCCATCATCCCGATCCTAACCCCCATCAACTAAGAACCTTTGCCGAACATAGGCATAACGAGTTATTTCCGCCCTACGATAGACCAGGAACAAAGTTATTTAATGATTTCTGTGATGAAGTAATTCGTCGTTGGAAGTTAACAGATAAGGTTTATCCCGCCAAAGTAGTTCGGGTTTTACCGATTGAACGTGCTTCTCGTTCTCGATTTCAATTGGTATTAAATACGGGAGAAACTATTATTACCCGAAGAGTGGTACTAGCTACGGGAAGTGGTAAAGTGCAGCTTCCTCATTGGATAGAAAAAATTACCCCAAATTACCCCTCAGATAGATTCTGTCATTCTCAACAGGTAAACTTAAATCAGCTTAAGTTAACAGGAGAAAGGATTTTAATTGTCGGTGGTGGTTTAACTAGCGGACATTTAGCCAAAGGTGCAATAAATCAGGGTGCGACTGTTACCTTGATGGCTAGAAAACAGTTACAGTCAAAAATCTTTGATGCCGATCCTGGTTGGTTAGGACCAAAATATCTCAAAGACTTTCATGCCGAAACCGATTGGTATGTTCGTTACCAGCAAATACAGCAAGCTCGTAATGGCGGTTCGATGACTCCCGAAATAATGTTGCAATTAAGAAAAGCATCTCATGAAGGCAAGGTGAGGATCGATGAATGCTGTCAAGTTAGGGATGCACAATGGCAAGATAATCTTTGGCAGGTTAATTGTCACGATGGGAGCAAACATCAGTTCAACCGTATCTGGTTAGCTACTGGAACGAGATTCAATGTTAAAGAGCATCCCTTATTACAAAACGTACTTGAGACTTATCCTACAGAGATAGTTAACGGTTTACCCATACTGGACGAACATTTACGTCTGCCTAAGTCCAACTTTTTTATTATGGGTGGTTTGGCTGCTTTGCAAATTGGTCCTGTTGCCAGAAACATTGGCGGTGGAAAAATGGCTTGTCAACGTATCGTACCAGCAATTGTTAAACCCAGTTTGGCGATTGGATGATTTTTTAGTTGAAGAAGCGATCGCTTGTCCAACCCACTGGGAATTCAACTATCTTGTACCATTGAACTAAATAGATTTAACCGTTATCCCTAAATACCCGTGAGTAAAACCAAAACCAAAGCAGACGATCTTTGTCAGGTAAGATGTTTCAACACCGAGTTAGTTACTCAAATTCGGTCTACTTTACCCAATGAAGATACTTTAGAGGAAATGACGGTTATCTTTGGTGCTTTAGCAGACCGCTCGCGGGTTAAGATACTTTATGCCCTCAGAAACGGCGATGAGCTTTGTGTCTGCGATATTGCAGCCATGTTAAATATTAAGATCGCTACCGCTTCCCATCATTTGCGGAAAATGCGAGATTTGAAATTACTTAAATACCGTAATGACGGCAAATTAGCTTATTATTCCCTAAAAGATCGTCGCGTAACCAATATTCTGAGCTATTCTTTGCGAGAGTTAATTTAGCTTTTATTTAGTATGTCTTATTTTTTTTCTCTATTTATCGTTTCAATTTGACTTACATTCTAATGTTCTTTTGAACGTTTGAAGATACAATGATTTTATTCAAACACTCACTTGAACGTTAAAATAAAATGGCAGAACATTGTTGTCAACACAAAGCCAAGGAATTAGAAAAGCTACAAAAACGCCAGAGTAAAGTGTTATGGATTATTTTGATAATCAATGCAGTGATGTTCGTGGTGGAATTTAGTGGGGGAATTAAGGCAGCCTCTTTATCCCTAACAGGTGATTCCTTAGATATGCTGGGGGATGCTTTAGTTTATGGCTGTAGCCTTTACGTTATTCAAAAAGGTAAAAAAGCTCAGGCGCGATCGGCAATACTCAAAGGCGGTATTATGTTTCTTACGGCGATCGCTGTATTTGCCAGAGCTACCTATCAATTGTTTGCTCAAACCGTCCCTACAGTTAGTTTAATGAGCGAGATTGGTATTTTTGCCCTACTCGCTAACTTAATCTGCTTTTTACTGTTGATTCGTCACCGTGACGACAATATCAATATGTCTTCAGTTTGGTTATGTTCCCGTAATGACATTATCGCTAATACTTCCGTGTTGCTAACTGCTGGATTAGTATTTCTAACTGGTTCGTTTTTGCCAGATTTCATTTTAGGACTATTACTCACTGTGGTTTTTGCCCAATCTGCGGGAAAAGTTCTTACTCAAGCAAGAGCAGAACTAGTTTAAATCAACCCACGCGATCGTGCAGTGCCACTTCGTTATCGCTTGTTATGTATCAATGCTTTAAGACAATTGCAAAGTTAATTAACTATCTGACTAAGATTTTAAATATAGATAGATTTCCCTTCATTAATAGCTATGACGACAACAACTAATCCGACTCAACTCAACTCCAGTATTGGCGGGACCAAAAATTTTTACAACTGGAATTTTTTAGACAAACAATATCGAGTCGTTTACGAAACCATCGGAGAGGGAAACCCCGTACTGTTACTTCCAGCTTTTAGTACGGTTTCCAGTCGCACCGAGATGAAAGGTATTGCCAATATACTGGCTACACAATATCAAGTAACAGTTTTAGATTGGTTGGGATTTGGCGAGTCTCAATGTCCACCTGTCGATTACAATCCCGCATTATTTCAGCAGTTGTTGGGAGATTTTGTTAAATCTATTTTTAATAGCCCGATTACCCTCATTGCTGCGGGTCATGCTTCGGGATACGCTTTAAAATTTACACAGGATAACCCCGATCTAATTTTTCAACTAATTTTAATTGCTCCCACTTGGCAAGGACCATTGAGAGTTATGGGTTTACCCGATGGTGTCAGGAATGGAGTTAAAAATCTAGTGCGATCGCCTGTTATCGGACAGGGTTTATACTATCTCAACACTACCCCTTCCTTCCTTCGCTTCATGTATAAACGCCACGTATATGTGGATGAAACCAAACTAACCCCCGAATTTATCGACCAAAAACACCAAATCACTTCTAAAGATGGTGCGAGATATGCCCCTGCCGCTTTTGTTACTGGCGCGATCGATCCTGTAACTGATAGAGAGGAATTTTTGCAACTTTTAGAATCTGGATCGATACCCGTATTAATTATTCTGGCGGAAAATGCACCCCCGAAATCAAAAGCGGAAATGGAGGCGATGGCAAAGTTGGAACAAGTGCAAACAGTTCGATTAGAGGGAACTTTAGGTATTTATGAAGAGTATCCTGAAGCGGTGACAGAAGCGATGAACAATTTTCTTTAGCATCAATGTTTAATAATTTCCCAGGCTAATTTTAGATTAAAAACTGTTCTTCTGAGAATGAGATCGATTATCATTATCTAGAAGAGTTTAGGAATTAGATTATGGTAGCGACAAGCACTAACACCGTTCCCGTCACTGTACTAACTGGCTATCTAGGTGCGGGTAAAACCACCCTCCTCAATCGCATCCTCACCTACGAACACGGCAAGAAAGTAGCAGTCATCGTTAACGAGTTTGGAGAAGTGGGTATTGATAATCAACTGGTGATTGATGCCGATGAAGAAATCTTTGAGATGAATAACGGCTGTATTTGCTGTACAGTGAGGGGTGACTTGATTCGCATTATCGGCAACTTGATGAAGCGTCGCAATCAATTCGACCATTTGGTCATTGAAACTACTGGGTTAGCCGATCCCGCCCCTGTAATTCAAACCTTTTTTGTCGATGAAGATATGAAAGACAAGATTGCTTTAGATGCAGTGGTCACGGTAGTCGATGCCAAACATATCCAGCAACATTGGGAGGCGGATGAAGCACAGGAACAAATTGCTTTTGCCGATGTAATTCTCCTCAATAAAACCGATCTCGTATCTCCCCAAGAATTAGAAGAATTGGAAAGCAAAATCAAAACCATGAACGGGATGGCAAAAATCTATCGTACCCAAAATTCTGAACTATCAATGGATTCTTTATTAGGAGTACAGGCATTCGATCTAGATCGTGCTTTAGAAATTGACCCCGAATTTTTAGACGAAGCTGCCCACGAACATGACGAGACAGTAAAATCTTTTGCCATAGTAGAATCTGGAGAACTAGACGGACAAAAACTAAATAACTGGTTGAGTAACCTGCTACAAACTAAAGGGGTAGATATCTTCCGCATGAAAGGTATTTTAAATGTTGCAGGAGAAGAAGACCGTTTTGTCTTTCAGGGAGTACATATGCTGTTTGATGGAAAACCAGACCGCCCTTGGAAGGAAGAAGAAACCCGTAAGAATGAATTGGTGTTTATCGGTCGCAATCTAGATGAGGTACAACTGAGAGAGGACTTTAAACAATGTTTGGTGTAGGTACAAAAGGTAAAGTCTTATTTCAACCGCACTGGAAAGATAGTCTCTCAGAATACGTTACCGCAGTAGCTTGGTCGCCTGATGGTCTATTAGCTGCTAGTTCGGCTGCGGGGGAAGTGGTTGTATGGCAAGATGGCAACTTGCTTAGTTTATTACCTGCGGGTTTAGTATCGGTTGACTGTTTGGCTTTTTCCGTCGATGGTAAGTTTTTAGCTGCTGGGGGACAAGATGGCAAAGTTAGAGTTTGGTCAATCCCTCCTACTCCCCTTAAAGAACAGGAAGTGAAATTAATCGCTACCCTAGATAATGCCCCCTCATGGGTCGATAAACTGGCTTGGAGTCCTACTTGTAACCACTTAGCCTTTAGCTTGGGACCTTATGTACAAATCTGGGATGCAGATAGCCAAACAGTTATAACTACTCTACCCTTTGCTAACTCTTCTGTTTTAGATTTAGCTTGGCGACCAAATGGGGAAAGTATTGCGATCGCAGGTAATGGGGGAGTTAAAGTATGGTCTACTATAGATTGGGATGATGACCCCTATCTCATCGATATGCCCTCAGCTAGTATTGTTACGGCTTGGTCTGGGGACAGTAAATATATTGCTTCTGGTAATTTCGACAATACCATTACAGTTTTAGAATATGGTTTCCCAATTCCTTGGGTCATGCGAGGTTTTGCTGGCAAGATTTCTAATCTAACTTGGTCGCAAAGAGGAGCGAGTGATGCACCTTTGTTGGCAGCATCAAGTGTAGAAAGTATTGCCGTCTGGAAAAAAGAAGCTGATGATAACGATGGTTGGAATGCCAACGTTTTAACTTTACACGAGCGCAAAGTTCAAGCTCTACTGTTTCATCCTCACAGTTTATTACTAGCCTCTGCTGCTGATGATGGTTGCTTGTGCTTGTGGAGGGGAGCCAAACAAGTAGGGCAAATATTAGAAGGTGCTAGGGGCGGTTTTTCTTGTCTGGCTTGGAGTCAAGATGGCAAACAATTGGCTGCTGGCGGTCAGGATGGAGAGTTGATTGTTTGGTCGGAGTCTAAGCGGGGTAAAGGTTTTGGTTGATTAAGGGAGAATAACTTCTCTGATTATTTATAGGCAATATGGAATGATTCAACCCTGCCGATGCCATAAAACTACTGCAAAAAACCCAAGTAGCTGAATCAAAATAATACTTGGACCACTAGGCAGATCGATCGCGCCAGAAATGACCATACCTATTACCCCACTCATTGCACCTATTCCCGCAGCAGTAGCTAGAAACGGAACAAACTGCTGGCAAATTAATCTGGCAGAGGCAGCAGGAATAACTAAAAAACCGTTAACGAGTAAAATACCAACTGCCCGAATAGTTAAGGCAATAGTAATTGCTAAAAGCACGATAAAAAAATAGCGATGACCGCGAACGGGTACGCCTTTGACTAAGGCTAAATCAGTGTTGAGAGTGAGTAATATTTGCTCTGGTAAACTGATAATCAACCACGCTAACGTTACGCCTAAGAGCAACAACAATAAAATCAAATCAGTATTACTAATCGCTAGAATATCGCCAAATAAAATCGATAATAAATTACCCCGATATCCTTTTAAATAACTAAAGCCTATCGTCCCTAAAGCGATCGAACCCGATAGGGAAATACACAAAACCGTATCGCTACCCAAATCGGTTCTATCGATTAAATAAATTACTCCCAAACCAAAAGCGACGGTAAAACCAATTAACGTCCAGGTAGAAGGAAGTTCTAATAACGCAGCTAAAACTACTCCTAGCATTGCCGAATGTCCCACCGTATCCCCAAACAAAGAGAGACGACGCAGGATTAGAAAGCTGCCCAAAATTCCCCCTAATATCCCTAACAGTACGCCACCCAGTACCGCCCGTTGCATAAAGGGTAAACTAAAAAGACTCAGTACGTCTGCTAGGTTCATGATGATGACAGGTAGGGCTAACTAAAGAACCGTATATTTGTAAGAGATTTTCTGAGGTGAGAGTAGTTTGAGGTGAGCCTCGATATAGTAAACGACGGTTCAAACAGATTACCGAGTCGCAATACCTACTAACTAAATCTAAATCATGGGAAACTTCCAAAATCGTCCAGTTGTGTTCTTGTTTGAGGTTGTTGAGTAAAATAGCAAATTCTATTTCTCCCGTAGCATCCACCCCTGCTAAGGCTTCATCGAGAACCAAAAGACGACGGGGAACGACCAAACAATAAGCCAGTAACACTCGTTTTAATTCCCCTCCGCTAAGAGTACCGATTTTTTGTCGGGCTTGTTTGGTTAAATGAACTTGTTCTAGAGCTTGGTAAATCCTCTCTCGTTTCCGTTTACTAGAGTACCACCACTGTTTCCTATTTAAGCCCAAACCCACCAATTCCAATACCGTCAAGGGAAAAGTGCGATCGAAGGAGAATTTTTGAGGAATATAGCCAACTTCCTGCTTTAATCGTTTTGACTGTTTGCCAGTACCATCAAACAATCTAATTTCACCCGATCGCGCTTCAATCAAGCCTAAAATAGTTTTAATTAAGGTACTTTTTCCCGCACCATTTGGACCGATGATTGCCGTATGAGTACCTGGCAATAATTCAAAAGAGACATTATCTACCGCTAAATATTCCCCACGCATCACCGATAGATTTCTAACTGTAATAATGGGTTGGGTAACAGATAAATTTTGGTGCATTAAATTTACTACTTTGATTCTCAAGAGAAGAGTTAGAAAAAGAACTTATTACCTATTACTTATTACTTGTTTTGACACGCTCTTTCTAAAGCCTCCAAATTTCCTCGCATAGCTTGAAAATAATACTGCGGATCTGTTTGCCCCGCCTCTAGAGGGTCGATCGCTTCTAAGGGTAGATTTAAGTCACTAGATATCTGTTGGATGCGTTTGTCTTCAATTCCTGGTTCGGTGAGTAAAGCTTTAACTTGATATTGGTTAGCTAGTTGTTGTACTCGTTGGATATCTTGCGGAGTAATGCTATCTTCAGGAATTTCTACGACCGCTTCTTGTTGCAGTCCGTAACGTTGTGCTAAATAGGTAAAAGCATCGTGAAAAGTTATAAAATTGCAACCTGCAACTGGTGCTAATCGTTGTTGAAATTCATTGTCTAGCTGTTGTAGTTGCTGAATATAAGCATCTGCATTGGTACGATAGCTATCTGCATTACTGGGGTCGAGTTCGATTAAACCATCTCTAATAGTCACTACCTGTTGTTGTGCTAGAACTGGATCTAACCAAACGTGAGGATCTCCCCCTTCATGATGGTGTCCATGTTCTTCTTCTTCATGTTCGTGTTCCTCATGTTCTTCTTCTATTACCTCTATTCCTTCACTAGCTATAATTTGCTGAAGTTCGGAATTACCAGCATTAACTACTAAACCCGATAAAAACTCTTCAATACCCAACCCGTTTTCTACTAACACATCTGCCTCAGATAGTATTTTGGCATCGTCTGGTGTAGCTTGATAGTCATGTACCTCCATACCAGGAGAAATTAAAATATCTACTTCTCCTGTATCTCCCACCACAGCTTTGGTAAATAAGTGAATTGGTAAGAAAGTCGTGACTATTTTAGGACTGGAATTGTTTTGGGCAGTGGTAACGGTACTAAAAGCGATCGCGCTAAAACAACTGATGCTGGTAATTACAGAGCGTTTTAAGAATTGGATTTTATGAGTTGTAAATAAACAAGACATCTTATGACTATATAATGAGCATTTAGCTGAAAAATAATGATAATCATTATCATAAACTAAAATGAAAAATTTTTGGTCGCTACAAATAAATTCACAAGAATGAACTTAGTAAGTTGTTCTAGCGATCTCATGAAACTCGACCACAAAAACTAAAACAGTCAAAGCTCCTATTCCATCAACTTGGGTAAAATTTACACCACTGAGACGGTCAAGATAAGTGTGTAAATCAAATTGAGGAGCATTCCCTGGCTGCTTTTTTCCTCGACGCTTGGGTGTTGTAACTCTTGAGAGAGGACAAACAACAATTCAGGTCGATAATTCTCGGTCAGGGCAGCAGCGATATCATTACAACTTGCCTCATTCGACCATCTCTTAAAGATGCTAACTTGTTAGGGTTACGTTCTTCTGCCAAAATTGCGGTGACAATTGCCATCCCAGTTTTACCAATAATGTCACTAATCACTCGATGTAGTTGTAAGTTCATTTCCGTCAAGGCTCAGAACCTATCCTCGAAGAAAAACAACAATTAAGAGTTTCAACTTCAGCCGTAGATAAGCAACGCTACATAGACCGCATTCGTGCTGAAATAATAGAAGATAATCATCACTCCGATCTGGCTGAACCTAACTATTGGGATGGCTCTCACAATCGAACTTCTTCCGATATCGAACCAGTATCAGAAGATTATTGGAATTTTCTCGGTCGTTATGAGTAAACTTGTTTAGGCTATTTAGTATATACATAGTATAATTATGTATATACTYAAACCARGATTCTCCGCCAATGAATATCAAAATTGCTAAATGGGGTAACAGTTTGGGAATTAGAATTCCTAAGTCAATAGCCGAAGATAATGGTTTGAGCGATGGTGATGAAATTGAAATTGCCACCGAAGATAATCGCATCATAATTACCCCACAAAAACCGAAATACACTCTCGAACAGTTGTTAGAAGGAATGGGTGAAGAACATTTGCATTCGGAGATTGACTGGGGTGAACCTGTTGGTAGAGAACAGTGGTAACGACATACATTCCCAATCGTGGCGACATCATCAAACTATCATTCAGCCCCCAAATAGGTAGAGAACAGGCGGGATATCGACCTGCCTTAGTTATCTCTCCACAAGCCTATAACCGAATCTCTCACTTTGTCTTAGCTTGTCCGATTACCAACACAATTAAAGGTTGGCGTTTTGAGGTAGTCTTACCGCAGTCAATGCAAACTTCGGGGGTAGTTTTGACCGACCAAATTCGCGTCTTAGACTGGCAGGCACGAAAAGCTAAGTTTGTCGAATCAGCAGAATTCTCCGTTATCGATGAAGCTCTGGCTAAAATTTCTTCATTAGTTCGATAGCTTGAAAATACTAGGATTTAAGCTTTGATTTACACAAATTAATAATTGTACAATTCATTTTTCGCCCAAAATCATAACACCCAGAATGAGTTACAGTCTGGGTGCGAATTTTATATATGCCAGCTTTTCTCTTTAACAGCTAGCGGTATTTATAATAAAAGTTTTAATTGATTCAATTTTATACTTGAGCTTTCTACCTGAAAAGTGATTTTCCTCGCTTGAAGACAAAATTCATCTTCTCTTGATGATTCGTTTACAAGTAGTTAGTTTTGCCGCTAAAACTTTGGCAATCGCATTTGTTTCAGTTAATTTAATGCTCGATATTTACCAAGCTTTACTCTTTCCCATTCCGTTCCCAAATAACTATCTCTTCCCAACACATTGCCAATCGCTTGACGTATTTTAGTTACTTGATTTTTCGACCAGCTTGATTGCTGTTTTTTGGTATAGAGATAGTCGATAATGTCCTGGGATGTAAACACATCAAGTTTATGCTCTGCTAAAAAACCTTTTACTGTCTTCAGCAAAGTTACTTTTAACTTACTCGACGGTGGTAAATTGTAGAGCTTTTTACGCTGTGTACTTTTAACTGCTTTTGATTTAGTTGATGAAGTTTTGTCTCGATTTGGTTCGACTTGGTTAATCTCAGAGATTACCTTGCCATTAGAATCTACATCGTCGTTAGGTGAAGTAGAATTGGTTACTTCGCTTTCATTTATCGGCGATTTAGATTTGTTCTCATTGGATACATAGCAAGAGCGGTCATAAGAATCTAATCGACAATAACCTTGCTCTATAGCTTGGTCTAGATACAGTTTTACCGCTTCTACGCTCAGTTGTAAATTTAGTTTTGAATTGAGTGTCTTCTGTATGTAACTTAAATGCAGCGTTTTATTAGCTTCTGACTTAAATATTTCCTCAATCGCTGGCATCACTATTTTGGACAATTCTAAAAATCTAGCCACCGAATCTAATTCTCGCTCTGAATTATCCGTTTCGCTTTGAGACTCAGTAGAGTCGATAGATGAACCAAAGTCAAACTTTGTCATTTCAGGCTCATCATCTAGAAAATCTTCTTCACTTTTTACTCCGTTTGTCCCGTTCGCTGTTTCTGGCTGCCCTTCAAGTAGATTCAATCCTTTTCTTTTTCTTCTTCGGCGCAGAAATGTTGATTCATCTTCAGCGTGGTTGTCAAGTAAAGAAGCTTCGTTCTTTTGTATGCCCGAACCTAGTTCGCGATAGTTCTCTCTATCATGTGAAATCACTGCGTCTCCTAATTCTGAGGAAACCTCAGAATCCCGACGCACCAAATCTTTAAGTAACACCTCGATTTTTTCTTGGTGTTCCTTAACTTCCATCGCCTTAGCTAAATAGTATTCGTATTCATCTTGATAGTGGTCTTGTAACCTTTCTAAGCTTTCAATCGCTTTGATTAACTCTTCTGACAGCATTATTTATTTCTCCGACATTGAGATAATTTACCATTACAATCGTTTCCGTAACTCGGACAACATACTGCATAGCTGATTCTCTCCACAACACGGTCACATCCTTTACAGACGAACTTATAATCTCGTTCGTACATTTTCCGTTCATGTTCTTTGACCGTGTATTTTTTATAGTGTTCTGTCTTTGTTGCTTGAACTGTCTTTTCAGGACTCATTTGGCTCTTATTAATTTAATGGGATGATTTTATTCTGGCTAATTCTAACGAATTGAATGTATAGTTCGATAACTGTGACGGATAAATCGAAAACTTTTTTATATTTATCTAGCTATAAAAATGCAGTTCTACTTTGGTACGAGTGTCATTCCGCTAATTATGAGTTTTTAAATTTGCCGTCACATCCGTCACGTCTATATCTGACATGGTTTCTAGCCATCAAACTTCAGTCACAGTCATCAGTCATGATGAGTTGTCAAGAGGTAAGGCAAAATTGTTGCTGGGGGATTAGGGATTAGGGAGTGGGAACTTGAGCAGAGCCTCTGCTCTTTTGCTCAAGCGAAAGAGCCCGCTCTAGGTTAAGTTAGTCAAGCTTAAAACCCAGTCAGAGACAAATGTTGCGGCAATTGAATTCAAAAAATGACTGGTCACAATTGTCTAAATATCCAACCAAATAAACCCAAAAAAATCAGGAAGTAGGTAAATTTTTGTCCTCTTCTAATTTCCCAGTAGTTTTTTAAAACTCAAATCATTTTAGTCAATAGCCTAGAGATTTAAGCACAAGAAAATAAACCAAGAGCGTTGATTTATATATCTCTCAGCACTTTATGGCTGGCAAAAATCTTCTCTGGTTTCAGGTTGAGTGAGAGTAGTTAGGATGGGCTGAAAAAGTAGCCCCAAATCTCGGTCTTAGGTTGCTCTAGGCTTGAGGGGTATCTAAGTTGCTCCTTACTAATCGGGGGAAAATGGCTATTGATTGAGCCTATTGGAAACTGCTCAGAGTCAGAAAATAATTCCTAACAATCAGTCATTCGTAGTCATAGCCATAGCTATGCCACTTGTTTTTATTCGCTGTGGTTTAAAAGCACTGCACCACATACACAGAAAGCGTGGTCTGAGCAATCAGCACACAGATGAGTGTCCGAGGTTACAGTGCGGAGCGAGTTAGCAATTTTTGACCACCTGATGTTCGCGTTCTCAAGTCGTTTAGCCAGGAGTCGGAGGTCAGCCAAAAGGCTAAAATAATTAAAGATAGCCCCACTTAAATTATCCTGTCTGAGCCACCTCGGAAATGATCGGATTGATTTGATAGGTTGTCTGGTGGCGGAAAGCAGCACGAATCCGACCAATAAATTTACGGGCCACGGCCACAATCGCTTTTTTCTTGCCTGTTCTGGGATAAAGTCGCTCAAAAAATTCTTTTAAATGACGCTCTTTTTTAATCGCTGTCCAAGCAGCTTCAGTGAGAATGTAGCGGACACGCTTATTGCCTTGATGAGTGATATGTCCCTTTCTCACTGTGTCACCACTAGAAAACTCCGAGGGAGTAAGTCCCGTGTAGCTGAATAATTGTCGCTCATTGGCAAAGTGACTCATATTTCCTAACTCCAGAGAGAGAATCCGCGCTGAGAGAAAACCGATGCCTGGAGCCGAACGGTAAATAGTTTCATTGGGGTCGGTCTTGGCTTGCTCCTTTAACTTTTGCTCCAGCTTGCGAATTTGAGTTTCGATACTTTTCCATACCGACCAATAAGCTTTAATTACCAAGGTAAATTCGGGACTGGGACTTTGAGCTAACATTTCTTCTACCAGTTTATGACTCATTTCTCTGTTGTCATTGGGGTCAATTAGCCCCATTTGATGACACTTCATGCGAATTCGGTTTTTAATCGCACTGCGCTCTTCGACTAATTGTTGTCGAGTGCGAGTTAACAGTCGTTCCTGTTCTTGTTGCGGGCTAGGCACTCGAATTCGGGGTAAACGTCCTGCTTCGAGTAGCGTCGCTATTTTTCGTGCATCTCTTTTATCGGTTTTAACCCGATTATTAACTGCCACCTCGATACTACCTGGATTGACCACAAGATTATCAATCCCCGCTTCAGTCAGGACTCTGTGGAGCACGAACCCAGAAAAACCTGCTTCATAGGCAGTATAAATCGACGCTCCAGGAAAATACCGCTGTAGCTGTTCGGCTAGTTGGTCGGGACTGGCTAGGGTTCTCCATTTCTTAGCAACGATGCCCTCCACCACGGCTACGACTGAATAGCTTTTTTTGTGAACATCAATGCCGACAAAAACTTTCTTTCCTTGATAAGAGATTTTTGCTGATGAGTTGTTCATGAGCAGCCTCCTTCGACCCCACAGGGGTCAGATAGATTGTGTTTCTTTTTTCTTCAGTGGGTTGATGATGATAAAGTTATCACTCCCCTAATAATTTTCTCTCATTTTGATGATGGGATATATTGCTTACCATATTCGCTGCCTCCTTGTTGTTGATTTCTAATGAAGCGACAGTAGCCATTGAGTTTTTTTTCAATTTTTTGTTTGAGCTCACGACTCCAATCTAGTTGTGCATCGGTGCAATAGTTAAGAGTCTGTGCAATGATAAAGACACTTAAGGTTTCGGCTAATGAACCTCGTGCTATGTATAAAAAACGTAAACGCTCTAGATAATGATAGCGTCCATAGCCTTCGGCTATATTTAGTAAAATACTACAAGAGGCTCGGCGCAATTGATTGCTTAAATTGTAACGTTCATAATTAGGTAAAGTTTCTGCTAATCTGTAAGATGCCTTGAGTAATTTTAAACTGTCTTGATAGAACTCTAAAGTTTCAAAACCTCTCTCTTGTTCTTCCATATTTTCCCAATCACTTGTTCCTATTTCCCAGTCCCCAAATAAAACTGGTTGTTTGTTTCTAAACTCATCATAGGAACACTGTAGTTAAAACTTACTTGCTGCATACATACTACAAGCCAAGTAGCTTATTCTGCTGCTCATAATGTCCCTTGATTAGAGCTTTTTACAGGTTCTTACTTCAAATATTTTGGTGCTTGAGTTGTGCTATCTCCAATCTGTGCGATCGCCTCAAAGCAGTTATTCTCTGGTCTAAATTTAGCTTTTATTCGCACGAAATAACGGGGCATCTGCTGCTTTTTCTCAAGGTCTGGATCGTATTTAAACGCATCGACTGATGAATCTGCCCATTTTACAGGAATATAGTTCGGCTTTAATATCTGTTTAGCCTTCTTAGCCCCAACTTTTTCTACTGTTTGAGCTAATTTKTCACTATAATTCCTTAACACTGCTATGACTGAGGACTTACAGAAGGGTACATACTGCCAAAACCCTGATAGATAAAATTCACCTGCTGCCAAATCCTGAAAAATACTTTCTCTAGCTTCTTCTGTATTCGCGACCGTTACCAAATTAAAATCTACTTTGTAACTTTCTTGTTTTTTGTTATAGCTAATTTGAGGATAGACTGACAACTTTTTAGTACTGCTGCCCTGTGAGTTTATTTCATCTACCAACGCTTTGTATCTTTGTTTTGATTTGGCAGTATAGCCCAAACGATATGTTTGCCCTTCTATGGTAACTGTAAGTTGTTCTTCGTTTTTAACCGCTACTAGACTCTCAAGCACTCCGATCACTTGAAAAATACTATTAGATTCGGGATTTTGAGAGGTTTTAAGTTGGGTTTTGCTTGTATTTTCGGCTTTTAAATTAGATGATGAACTGTTCTTGGGGCTAGAGATTTTATTGCCCCGCTCTTGTTTCTGTGCTTTATTTTTCGTTGAAGGAGGCAAAGAAGATTTATTCACCATTGCTGACACCCAATAAAGTATTTTTCTTACTCTATCGAATTTTTTCGTCATAGGCGATCGCCATTCTTGTTGTGACTTTTCTACTTCTAAGATCTTGAACGCCCTCCAACAACAACTCGACCGCCTCGATATTCTCCTTTATTGGCAGCAATC
>NZ_JRFE01000041.1 GCF_000756305.1 Myxosarcina sp. GI1 | reverse complement strand
TTTTCCAAAACAATGCTAGTTTCGAGAACCGAAGCAGCAGAAATAAGACGACGCGAAGCTGCTGCTATTTGGCGATTGAAATCGGGGCGTTCTGGTTCGTCACAAAAAATCGCTATTAACGCTGAAGAGTCAATTACCATCACTGAGGCAATCCCCATTCGTCATAGCCTATTGTTGTTTCGGGCGAACGAGAATCCAATACGGGTAAAGCAGCACATCGCTGGGCAATCGCATCGAGTTCTTCAGCCAGAGAATAGGAAGAACGAGAAGTTTTCAAACGCTCTAACCGTTCTTTGACTGCTATAAAGACAGCTTCAGTAATAGACTCACCCGTCAATTCGGCTAGCTGACGAACCAAAGCATCTGTTTTGTTGTCTTTAATACTCAGAGGCATTTTTCTACTTTCTACCTTTATTTCTATATTATAGAATTAATCGAAAAAGGGGTATATTAGCTTCACCTGCTGCTAGAGCTACATTTCCTTTAGCGAATTTTTTATTGATGGCTTTGCGGAAGCGTAACGCAAGTCGTAGACTCAGCTATACGCCCTAGCTTATCGCTGCTAAACTACATTTCCAATGCAGTTTCAATTGCTGCCCTTCCTTCTCTAAGGGCTGCGTCAGCACTATAACAAATTAACTCGAAATCAAACGCCTTTCCCTGCTCATCGATGATAGAAAATTGATAACAACGTGCGGTCGTATAATAGACCAGTAGAACATAGCGATCGATCGCTATCCATTTCTCTACTCTAAATTTACCCTTCAACATCTTCGCAATCGACCTATTTCTATCAGTTCATCCACTAGTTCTAATGCCACCATATTATCCTCTATAGCTAAGACCTGAAAGGGTTGCGCCCACGACCAATGCCCAGGAGAATCTTTAATCATTACGCGATCGCCTACGCTAATTTCATCGCCTACGCTTATTTCTTCATTTTGGGTAGAGATTTCTTCAGCTTCTACTTCCTCAATATCTTCCGCTACCTGTACTGAAGCATCTTCAGTAGTTTCTAAATTACTGGCATCATTATCATCATCAGCTAATTCTTCTTCTACCATTATTCCGTTTACCACCGCCATCACTTTATCTATTACCAAATTCCAAAGCTTATTAATGACATTCGTACTACTAGAATCTGTCTTAGTTTTTACTGCTCTGTTAGTTATCAATGGCGGTTCATCATCTGCTGCATCGCGAAGTCTCAAACCTCTTATAAAAGACCCAAAGCGATCGCGTCCTTTCTCTATATTCAATCTCAACTGATTATTTAACAAGTCGGATAGTAAATTTACAAACCTACGTAACCCAATTGACCTAGTACCAGTATCGTGGCAGTACTCAGCATAGTTGGGATACAACCATTCATCATTGTGTAAATACCAATTATCAGAGTTACTATCTTTATCGCGTTTTGCTACTCCGATATTGGTTCGCGCTTCGGGATCTAAAATTACTTTGTTATCTAACCAGTCAGCGATCGGATTAGTTTCTACCAAAGTTTGTGCCTTCATCACTGCTAAAGAAGGAACTGCACTTTCGTAATTTTTGATAATTTTAGTAGCTTCTGCTTCGTCCATTTCTAGAACCCAATTGAGCAATCCTGGTAGATAGGGGACAAACTCACCAAACATTTCTCCGTTACGATGTTCGATTAGGTTTCTCTGCCGATCGCTCTCAATCCGATTAAACATCGGTATGGAAATTCTTCTTCTTTCTAGTCCTGAAGTATAATCACTACTCTGAATCACTTCATTAGTTGCCACGATGACCATTGCTTGTGGGGTAAAACCACCACTACTTTGTTTGTATTTAACTTCATAAGGTAAGGTATCCTGTCCAGTTAAGGCTTTAAGCTTACTAACTTCCCCTGCGTAACGCTCCGAATCGTTGATTAAAACTAATCTTTTACCAGCAACCGAAGCTGGTTCAAACTTTTCAGACTCAAGTTTTTTCAAGGTAGTGGTATGAGTGTTTTCTTGTCCTACTAGTGCGATCGCCAGTCTGGTAAATGTTGACTTGCCCGTTCCTCCAGGTCCTACTAATTCCAAGTATTTCTGCCAGTCCGTTCTTCCTGTTACTACACCTCTCAAGTAAGCTCTCATTAACTGAACTAAATCCTCGTCACCCCTACACATTTGGTTTAGCCATTGCTGTATTGGGTAGCAGGACAACAGAGGATTAAAGTCATAAGGCAAACACCAAGTCAGTTTATGTTCGGGGGCATGGGGCAGTAACTTCTTGGTTTCTAAGTTTAAAACTCCGTTTCGCAATGGTAGCAATCCTGTAGCTTCATCCCAACAACGCACTGCTAAATCCATTTTTAGTAGACCAACTACGCCGTTAATGAAGCTAATAGTGAAGCTTGGCTTTTTGCCCTTGGGATTTGAGCTAGCTAATTCAAGGGCGATCGCTTCTAATTCTAACTTTACTAACTGCCCAACAAACTCTGTAGGTTCGATACTCCAAATCCCTGACATTACCGAACTATAACGATACCACTGCTGTAATTGAGTATTCCAGGCTAACTGCGATCGATACTTGGATGCTAACCAAAAAGATAGATCTGACTGTGACCAATTCGGTAATTGGGGAGACTGTGAGGCTTCTGCTTGTTTTTCTGTGGCTTTGTTACTCTGACTCTCTGTCTGCTTATATTGTTGTTCGATAGCAGCCTCTAATTTGGCAGTTAGTTCTTCGGAATCTAAATGACGATGAACTTGTACCCAATCAGCTAGATCCCCTTTCTCTGGTATTTCCGACCAGATATCTTGAGGATTCAGAATCAGACAGGAAAAACCAGTTTCAACCGCTACCGATTCTATTAGTCTGGCTTTTTTTCTTCCTGCTTCATCATTATCGGGAAAATATACTAATCCCTCTGCACCAGCTTTTTTTAGAGCTTTTATAGTTGAAGCAATTGCGTTTTTATTCCAATTAGAACCCTGCCAAGTTATTGTAGCGATCGCTCTTTTTCTTGCTGCTTCGACACATTGTTCCCCTTCTACTGCTAACACCCACTTATTACGGCAATGGGCAGCAGCTTCTTGTTGCCGATAAGCATTCCAGTCTTTTGACCCTCTTTTCCACCGTACTAATCCGTTTGAGCTAATGTGTGCCTGTCTAAAGGTTTTTTCCCTTCCTTTATCGGTTTGCCACTCGAAGCGAGATACCCATTGATTTTTTGAGTAGTAGTAACGGGTTTCAGTAGCGTTGCTAGGTATTCCCTGTTTCTGTAGCCATTCGGGAACTTCTGTTTCTCTACTTGGATGAGGTATATCTTCGGCTGCTTTCGGTAGTCTGGTTAAACTAATTTCTAATGAAATTGCTTCAGCAGATGAATATGGATGGTCGAGCTTTTTCCGAGCCGAGCTACCTGAATTATTGCCCTGTCTTCGTCCTTCTTCTACTTCGCTCCAGGGACGAATAGCTTCTCGGATGTCTCTAACTTCGCAACCACACTTAAACGCATAATACTTGCCACTACGTTTGTCGATCTTGAAACCACCGTCGCTACAGACAGGGCATTTACAGTGGTATTCAGTTAAAGTTTGTTTGACTATATCAAGGCGATCTAAATAGTCAATAATTTTAAAAGGTGAGATGAAGCCAATCATGCTACACCTCGTGAATTTTGAAATTTTATTTGAGACTGTACTAAAGCGAAGATGTCAAACTGCGCTATCTCTTTTACAATAGAGTTATCCATTAGGGTACTCCTTATGGGACTTTTAAACTGTGGCGATCGCGCTCAAGGCTACCAACCATAGCGATCGCTCTTTTACAATAAGCTAAAAAGATTATAGCCTACGTATACGTAGGATTCAATTAAAATTACGCTTTTAATGAACGTTTTATTTGGATACAATCTAATTAAAATCAGCAAGGAAGGAAGGTTGATTCTCCTGTTTTAAAATTTAGTTATGGCTCAAAAATATCAAAGAGATACTGATAACGGCAGATATATTGAAAGTGGACAAGCAGAAATGGCATCTAGTCCAATTTCTGTTCGTTTACCTCTAGATGTCGATCGAAAGGTCAGAGCTATTCCTAATAGAACAGAATTTCTAAGAGAAGCAATTGCTAAAGCGTTACATGAATTAGAAAATCCACAGTCAGCATAGAGCTTTTTTAAGCTATAAAAAAAATCTTTCAAATTGCTCGAAAACTTTCTAGTCGTCTATTGATACTTCTCCGCGAAAGCCTTTGACTAAATCCTCAAGGCTAATTTTGAGTATTGAGCAAAGCTTTAGTGTCTGCTCTGGATTTAAACTAGGTTTAGATACACCTTTTTCCCAATTACTAACCGTTTGTGGTCTAACGTTGAGTACTTTTGCAACTTGAGCTTGAGTAACGTCAGCTAAATCTCTGCGTAACTTAAACCACTGTGCAAAAGAAAGTTTCATGGTAGACGGCGTAATAAGGGTCGTTACCATCATATTCTTCCTTGGTTTTTTCCAATCAATTGTTTATCCAATTATAGTTAATTAGTAAAAATATAGCATATATATCCAAATAATTTGCTTTTGTCCAAATATTTGGATACAATAGGTTCAACGATGCAAGCCGAGCCAGCGTGAAACTGGATGCACAACTAAATAAGGTTTTGCTTTGAACAATCTCAACTGCACCAAGAAAAATCAATAAAACTCTTTTCTTAGAAACCCTAGTAACAGATCTAGAGCGATCGCCCTTCGGGGCGATCGAAGATTGAAAATTTAAATTAGCTATCGCTAAAGACTTAATGAACACAAAGGAGAGCATACAACTTTGCACGGTTACTGCTCTCCTTGTCACTCATCAATATGAGGTTAATTAATTGTGACATACACAGCAACAAAACCACCACTCTCAGCACTAACTGTAGACGAAAAGATTCTTGTCACCATCGAATTCGCACCGAACATTCATCCTACAGAAACCGAAAAATATAATTACCAACCTAAATTCAGATTCCATGATGAGGTAATTAATAAATTTAATCCTTCCGAAACGCTTACTATCTGCGGAATGGAAATAATTGAAAGTAAAACATCATCAGGCAAACTTCTGAATCAACCTTACTGGAAATATAAGGTCGAAGACGGAAGCTGGTACGATGAGTCGGTTTTAATCCACCAATCCGATACCTGTGCTAAGTGTCCTTACTTTCAAGATTACAACGATGAAAGAGGTCGAGGCTGGTGCCACTGCTTTGACGATGCTACTAGAAAACATCATGTACGCACTAATGACTGCGATCTTAACTCTGAATCCAGGTCGCTCTTTGCCCTTCCATACTCTGGATATGATTATGGGGATAAAGTCAAGATAATTGACTCTGACGAAGACCACATTGAATGGGCAACGTTTGAGGTTGTTGAGAAAAGGCACAACCCTCAATGTTATTCCTCTGCTGATAATTATCTAACTCAGTCGGAGTGGTATTACCTGCTTTCTCCTGCCTATGAGGATACGTGGGTGGCAGAAAGAGAGCTTTGCCATGCCGAACTTTCTTACACAGTCGCAACTGAAGAATTGTTCTGACACTAAGAAGTTCTTAGTCGTTAGCTTTTGGCTATTAGCTAGCTAATAGCTAATGGCTAAAAGCTAATAGCTTTACTAAACCTTTTAACTCGCCTCACTTTATTCAATACTCTCAACAATTATCATGATTCAATCACAGCTTTTGGTAGAAATTAGAACTTTTAACCAGCCCTTTCCCGAATCAGAAGATATTCCAACTATCACTATCTATCATGACTCTCATGATAACTATTTCATGTCTTCGGGAATTGAGGAGATTAAAAATGCAGTTTTAAGGATAGTTCCGCATCTCGGCACAAATTGTCGGCATCCTCTTTTATTTTCTGTTCGGCTTCTACCAAAAACTGAGTCTGATGCAAACGACTCCTCTGTATCTTCTTCTAAACCTAGAAGACGACGCTCTAGGTTTAATACACAACCATAGTCGATCGTTGTTTGGAACAGGGCGATCGCATGAGGACTAGGTAATGAAAATTAGAGCCTTAAAGTCAAAGTTATCCAAAGCAGGTTTTATCTGCTGTTCCCGACGAGGTAAAGGTAGTCATAACTTCTGGAAACATCCTATTCACCCAATATCAATAGTGCAGTCTGGTAAAGATCATTCTGATGCCAAACCCTACCAAATCAAAGAAGTAGACTCAGCACTAAAACAAATTAAATGTTCGCGATCGCTCTCAAAACAGTACAATAGTATTAATTAAACTAAGCTGTTAGCCGTTAGCTATTAGCCATTAGCTGAAGAATTGTAAGCTAAGAGCTAACAGCCAAAAGCTAAAAGCTTTATATCAATGCTTTTCAACAATCATGAATAATTCTTCAATTGATTTCGGTTTTAACACTGACGAATTTGTTGGCGAAATAACTACAGTTCCTTATTCTCAATTCCTCAACGCTAGTAGTAAAAACTACGGTCTTGCCATTACTTCAGCCAATGCTTCCTTAGCCGAGTTTGAATTAACTGACGGTTGGCAACCAGTAGAACATGAGTTTGGCGACGGCAGCAAGGAAACTGTGTTGCTAACTAAACAACCTCGATTACTCGTACTCAATCGTTCTCAACCTTTGATGAGTAATGAAATTGAAACTATACCCTACTCAAAAGCTAAGTGCGATGAGGGTGGCTATAAAGCATTCAGCTATACGATAGTTTGGTTCCTCGACAAAAACAACAAACCTATATCAAAATTACCTTTTCGGCTTAGATGTTCTGGTAATGCAGGTTATACCTTCCACAAAAATTACCAATATTATGATAACTCCAACAGCTTCTGTAAAAAGTTTTTCGCCAGCTACAAAACTCTTACGGACGATCCTGCAACCGAAAAAAATAGTCTTTTCTATGCTCATGCTGTTTATCAACCAACATTGGTTAGAGAAAAAGTTACATCTTCGGTTAACGGAAAAAGTTCTTACGCTGTAATAACTAAAAGTTTTGTAGAACCAACTAAGAATAATTTTGGCAGTCTTATCATCAAAAATGGTTCTCAAACGAGCGATCGCATCAAGCAGCTAATCGAGACTACCAAATCTTGGCTCAAAACTGAATCGGTAGAAGCTGAAGAAGAAAAGACTGAGGGCGAAGAATCAGAGCAGGATGTTGTTGAGACAGAATTATCTGCTGACCCCGTTCCTTTTTGATTTATGGAAAACAGAAAACAGGCATTGCAGATCTCGCGAGGTTTAAATATCTGCTTTTTATATTCTGTCGGGATTAGGCGATCGCCTCTGGCGCAAGCTTTGCTTATCGGCTCTGCCGCTGCAATCATGCAATCGCGCTCCAACTTTTTCGCGTTGCTCCCTGCCAAAAGTAAAAAAATACAAGTCAGTGACCCAATTATTTTTTGTGTAAGAATAGTACAGCAATACAACTATTTACTTTAGGCTATCTATTTAAGTGAGTTCTAAAGTAATCGGAGGAAGGAGTTTTGGCAAAAACTATCATCGATGTAGATGAGTTTAATGGTAATAATGGGTTTGTAATCTCTGCTGACAATCAACTTTTCGATTACGATGCCCTTGGTGAATCGGTTAGTAATGCGGGTGATATTAATGGCGATGGTCTGGATGATTTTATTGTTGGCGCACCCAATGCGGGATTGGCAACGGTAGCCTACAACGATTATTATGACCGTTTTGATGTTAGCGACCGTCGCGGTGCAGCTTATGTTATTTTCGGACGCGAAACCAACTTTGCTGCTAATTTCAAAGTGAATGCTCTCGATGGTGAAAATGGTTTTACGATTGAAGGACTGAATGTTGGCGATCGCCTGGGTTCGCAAGTAAGCGGTGCGGAAGATGTTAACGGTGATGGTTTTAACGATCTTCTCGTCAGCACACCTGATGAAGTTCATTTAATTTTCGGACGCGAAGGGGGTTTTGCTGCCAACTTCGATTTAAATAGTCTTGATGGTAGTAATGGTTTTACTCTCCAAGGTGAAGAACGAAACTATTTTTTAGGTTATGCCCTTAGCAGTGCGGGCGATCTTAATGGCGATGGGTTTGATGATTTTATCATCGGTGCGGATGGAGCGGGAGAGCTTTTAAATGAAACTTATTACGCTGGAACTACCGACAGACGTGGTGAAGCTTATGTTGTTTTCGGTCGCAAGAAAGGGTTTACTACCGACTTCGATCTTACTAGTCTCGATGGTACTAACGGTTTTAGCCTTCGGGGTAAAAGAGCCGTAGATTTATTAGGTAATGCGGTTAGTAATGCTGGGGATATCAACGGTGATGGTTTGGACGATCTGGTTGTCGGTGCGCCAGGGGCTGGCGACAATGTTGAAAATTACAACTCCAATGTCATCGGCGATAATCGCGGTAAAACCTATGTAATTTTCGGTCGTAAGAAGGGTTTTACTGCCGAGTTCGATCTCGATCGTCTTGATGGTAGCAATGGTTTTAGTATTGAAGGCTTGAATAGAAATGAATCTTTAGGAAGCGAAGTTGCTAATGCTGGAGATGTTAATGGCGACGGCTTTGATGACTTTATGGTTGGCACCACTACTGGCATTAGCAATATCAATAGTAAAGTTTATGTCATCTTTGGTGGCGAGAATGGTTTTACCAGTGAGTTCGATCTAAATAGTCTCGACGGTAGTAATGGCTTTGTCGTTCGAGGTATGAAAGGAGGTAAATTGGGCAGCGATCTCGCTAGTGCAGGAGACGTTAACGGCGATGGCTTTAGCGACATAGTAATTGGTGCGCCCGATGTTGCTAATAAATTTGGCGGGGATAGTAGTTATTTTGGTGTAGCTTACGTCCTTTTTGGCAGCGATGATGGTTTTGCTCCAGCGATTAATATAACTGCTCTTTCTGCCGAGAATGGTTTTACTGTCAGGGGTGTCAGCTATAACGGGGGCTTGGGAACTGAGGTTAGTAATGCTGGAGATATCAATGGTGATGGCTTGAGTGATATTATTCTCGGCGCACCTTCTTACGCGATTCGTTTTACTGGATATGCAGGTAATGCTTACGTAATTTATGGCTCTCAAACATCAGTACCTGCTGGGACTAATAAAAACGATACAATCGCGGGTAGTTCGGGTAACGATCGCCTTTCTGGATTGGCTGGCAACGACAAGTTGCGAGGACTCGACGGTAACGATACTCTAATCGGTGCTTCGGGCAGAGATCGTCTGTTGGGTAACAACGGTAAAGATGTTCTCTATGGTGGTGTCGGTAGCGATACCCTCAACGGCGGTAATGGCAGCGATCGAGTTCTGGGTAATCCAGGTCGCGATCTGGTTTATGGTGGTACTGGTAATGACACCCTCTCTGGCGGTACTGCTAAAGATACTCTAGTCGGTGGTCGGGGTAACGACCGTCTTAATGGCGAAGCTGGTAACGACCGTCTTATTGGGGTAGCCCTTAATGGCGGTAGTTTGGGGTCTAGCGAACAAGATACTCTAACTGGCGGTAATAGTAGCGATATCTTTGTCTTAGGCAATAGCTCTGGTGTCTTTTACGATGATGGCGATAATTCTACGGCAGGAGATAGAGACTTGGCTTATCTTACAGATTTTAATCCCCAACAAGATAAAGTGCAGTTGGCGGGTACGGTTAATGAATATCTTCTCGACTTCGTGCCGAGTAGTGGAGATAATCTCAATGCTCAATTATTTTACGCACCTGAAGCTGCTGTTGAGGGAGAACTTATCGCTCTCATAGAAAATGTCTCTGCCAATTTGAATCTTAACGACAAAGCATTTATCTTTGTCTGAGTTGTACATGGGTTTTGAGGACGAATTGTTCTTAAAAAACTACCTATATTTAATTCAACGCGATTATCCGAAGGATACGCTGAGTCCTTCTGACTTGCGTTGCGCTTTCGGCGCGCATCGCACCCCCAATCGAAGCGACATCTGTATTACACCAACTGATATATGCACTCTCTACCGTTTGTAAAGTATTTAATTATGGCTTAACTATAATGAATAAAACCAATTCGAGCTATGATTTGCTTATAAAAATTCAACAAATAAAACTGATTAAATTAATCGGTTTACTAGAGCTAACTTACTATGGTAAATATCTTCGCTCTTGATAATATCAATGGTAGCAACGGCTTGATAATTAATGGTATCGCTTCAGGCGATCGGCTGGGATATTCTGTCAGCAATGCTGGCGATGTTAACGGTGATGGTATTGAAGATATTATTGTCGGTGCGCCCGAAAAATTATACGATGAAGCTTTATATAACGATTACTTTGGGGAAGGCAAAAGTTATGTAATATTTGGGCGCAGAGAAATTGACGAAGATAAAAGCGTCGATTTAGACAAGCTTGATGGTAGTAATGGGTTTGTCATCAATGGTATAGAACTAGGCGATGGCTCTGGTTTCTCTGTCAGCAGTGCAGGAGATTTTAATGGAGATGGTATAAACGATCTAATTATCGGCGCGCCCAATAAATACGAGTTTGACTCAGAATCTGGCGAAAGCTATCTGGTATTTGGGGGAACAGAAATTGGCAGTGACGGTAGTATCGAACTAAGTTCTCTTAATGGCAGCAATGGTTTTGTAATTGACGGTATTAATGTAGGCGATCGCGTCGGTTTCTCTGTTAGCGAAGTCGGGGATATTAATAATGATGGCTTCAGCGACGTAATTATCGGCGCACCTTATGCCGATCCTGATGGAGTCGATCGCGCTGGCGAAAGTTACGTAATCTTTGGTGGTAACTCAGTTGCGCCAGAAGGCAGTTTAGCTCTAAGCTCTCTCGATGGCGTTAACGGCTTTATTCTCGAAAGCGATAGCAACTATGATTACAACGGCTATGCAGTTAGCAGTGCGGGAGATGTTAACGGCGATGGTATTGATGACATTATTATTGGTGCCCCTGGATCGCCGTATAGCTATGAGTATGCTAGCAATGGCAAAAGCTATATAATTTTTGGTAGCAGCAATCTTGGTAGTAATGGCGTTGTTCGGCTAGATGCTCTCGATGGTAGCAATGGCTTTGTAATTAACGGTATTGCTGAAGACGATAGAGTAGGTAGCTCGGTTAGCAGTGCAGGAGATTTTAATGACGACGGTATAGACGATTTACTAATTGGTGCGCCTCTTGCCGCTCCCAATGGCAATGATGCTGCGGGAGAAAGTTATGTAGTCTTTGGCAACTCCGCTCCAGAAATCGACCTCAATGG
>NZ_JRFE01000040.1 GCF_000756305.1 Myxosarcina sp. GI1 | reverse complement strand
AGGAGAAAGCTATGTTGTCTTTGGTAATACCGCACCACAACTCGATCTCAACAGTGAAGCGACGGGTACCAATTTTACTACTACTTTTACCAATAGCCCTGTCTTCCTGGTCGATCGCCAAAACCTTATTATTTCTGACTCTAACTCAAATACTCTCTCTCAAGCTACCGTCGTTCTTACTAACCTCCTCGATGATAATAATGAAATTCTAGCTGCCGACACTACTGGTACTAAAATTACAGGTAATTATAATGCTGCAACTGGTACGCTCTCTCTAACTGGAGAAGATAGTATTGCTAACTATCGTCAAGTTTTAAAAACTTTGACCTATAACAATACTGCTGAAACTCTAGATACGCGCAATCGCACTATAGAATTTACTGTCGATGATGGTGCGGTTTTTAACAATACCAGTACTGTTGCCACGACTACAATTAATTTCACCAATACTTTTTCTGCTTCTGGCGGACAAAAGAGATTTACAGTAAATGCTGGCGATGGCGAAGTAATCATAAGCGTTTTTGGCGGCGTGGGTACTGGGATCAATCCACCATCTAAAGTTATTAACGAAGTCGATACCCTTCAGTTTATTGGTAAGCAATTGACTGCGGATAATTTGATTCTTACTCAGAATGATAAGGATTTAGAACTTACTTTTAAAGGAGTAGCAGACACCAAAGTTATTTTGTCAGACTTTAACTTAGAACAGCTAGACAACCTACCATCAGGTATCGGTAACATTTTGTTTGACGGACAACCAGAGATTACTGATAGCTTTGATGTTTTGGATGCCGAGCAAATTCGTTCTCGCGTGTTTAATTTTAATACGGCGACATTTTTAAACGACCTGGATAATATCCTACAAGGATTTAATAAATCCAACGATGTGATTAACGCTCAAAAAGGTAATGATGTGTTACTGGGACGTTCTGGAGATGACGTGCTGCGCGGTAATAGTGGCGATGACTTACTACTCGATGGTGGCAGTGGTAGCGATCGCTTAGACGGTGGTAAAGGCAATGATGGTTTATTTGGTGGTATTGGTGCTGATGAATTCGTGCTGAAAAAAGGTGCGGGAACCGATACGATTTTTGATTTTCAAGTTGGTATTGACTCGCTGATACTGGCAGGAGGTTTAGACTTCAATAAATTGACAATTGGAACTAATGAAAATGGAACGAAGATTAGTTTGAGTGAGACTAAAGAAGTTTTAGCGACTTTAATTGGGGTTGATGCTAGTAATTTGACTATGTCCAATTTTACCTAGTTAAGTACATATTAAACCCCAAAAAGAGTCAGGACTTACGCGTTTAAAAAACCCAACTTCAGCGTAGCAAGTTGGGATAGTTCATTGTTGACTATACTGCCGAAGCGAGTGAAAAACGCTTGGGAATGGTTTCTTTTTGGGTCAATGGGATTACAGGGATTACAGGGGTCACGGGGGTTGACCTTGGTGATGCTTTATTGTGGAAGGTCGATCGCGTCGCGTCTCCCTCAACTGAAGAACAGACGGCTACGGCTCTTCTGAAGCTAAAACTAGATATTTGTAACATAGCTTGTTAAAAGACGAAAAGAATTATGAGAGCGTCAAAGTT
>NZ_JRFE01000039.1 GCF_000756305.1 Myxosarcina sp. GI1 | reverse complement strand
ATGTAGCAGCGGCGATCTAGGCAAAGGGCGATCGCAGACACAATTATTAAACGCGAAGCAACCATAAAATCTGTCTGCGTCGCTGTTGTATTACCCTTTGCCCAATAAATAATCCGCGATAGCGACATTGTTATTTCGCCGACGCTATACTGGGGCTGCTGAAATTCGACAACTCTGACCGATTCCGAACCGTGTAACGGTCTGCCCCTTGGGGGGCAATGGGGGGATTTCAACAGACAGCCCGCGAAGCGACGATATTAATGTTGCGATCGCTAACAAATCAAGTAAAGTTAAATTCTAAAATCGATAATTCTGAAACCCAAAACAACTACTAAACCAATTAACACGTAAGCCAGAACTATTAAAGAAGGAGTAAGTCTCGACAGGATTTCTTTTGAATCTGAAAATCCTGAAATGCCTACTAGAAAATAGGCAACATAACTGATTACAATCCAGACTGACAATAATGCGAGCGAGATCAGAAGTGGTACGAGCCGATTGGAAGTAAGTTTTAAAACTGTGATGTAAAGACCAAATAGTATGTTTCCCACGAAAGCTAAAACTCCCACAGCTAGAGCTATTAAGTGTATGAGCCGAAACATAACTAATAAACGTCTATCTAGTTAATGCTTTTACTGTACATCATTACCAACTACCATCAACAGTTTTCACTCAGGCGATCGCCACAACTTATTATTTCCAAATACCTAATTTATCTTCTTTAGCTACTGCTTCCGCCCATCCTAGTGCTTCATTGCTAAGACAGTGACTAGAATTTTGTTCATCATGTCTAGCCATACCTTTTTCAACCATCCAAGTATTGAGATGAATCTGTGACTCAAAATCTGGCTTTAATAACATCCACGCTTCATAAGTTTCCTTTCTTTTCTTAAGCTGAACCGTACCATCACTTTTATTAACGAGCGATCGCAGATAATCTCTAGCTTCCTCTCCTGCTGCCGTTATGCCACACAATTGAACTGTTTGAGTTTCATTATCACGAACTACAGTAAAGCGATCGCCAGACTTAACCTCAACTACTTGCCAGGGATTGTACTTGATAGATCTAGATTTATATTCCAGCCAGAAGTAAGAGCTAGTAGAAATTAGAGCGATCGCACCGCTAATAAGAATTAAAGGTTTGCGATAACGGAGATAGAAAAGAAATAGCTTTGCTTTAGCTTTCATCGACTGAGAGAGAATGTTTCTCTTAGTCTTCCCAAAGTCAAACAGAATCATCTACCCAACCGCAATTGGGGCAATCGTAGTGAACTAATCTTTCAGTGAACCTATATTTGCATTGAGGACAGACACCAGTAAATACAGGATGCGTATCAAGTATCTCTAGCTGTTCTGCCTGAGTGTAGCTAGAGGGACGATTGGGAATTAGTTCATTGTTGTACCAGCTATATCCTTCAGGCGACCACTGTTCTTGTATCTCTGCTTTAGGGTCTGGTCTGAAGTCCATACAGGTTTTAGTAGTTACACCTTTGGGATGAACCGCAAAGATTAGATAGGAATTGTGGGCGTAGAGAAGACAGCGATAAGCCTTCGGCATGGCTACGCTACGCAGTCGGGGATTTTCATACATAATTTTCTTAGACTCACCTAATCATAATCAACCTTCTTCCTCAATGACTTTAATTGACCTCGTTTGGCTTTGTTATCTAACCGTCTTTTTCTTGCTCCTTTAGTTGGTTTAGTTGCAAGTCGCTTCTTCTTGGGAGTTGATACGCTTTTGATTAAATCCTTAAGTCGCTTTAAAGCATCCTCTCTATTCTGCTGTTGAGTACGGAACTGTTGGGCTTTAATAACAACAACGCCATCGGTCGTTATTCTTGAATCACTTAGGTTCAGCAATTTGTATTTGTAGCGCTCGGGAAGTGAAGAAGCTCGAATATCAAAACGCAGATGTATGGCGGTAGCTACTTTGTTTACATTTTGTCCACCCGCTCCAGTCGAACGAACGGCTTTAAGATCGATCTCACTAGTGGGAATGTTAACTTGCTTTGATATTCTCAACAAAATAAATACCGAATTGAAACATCGAATTGATAGCTTCTCATTCTAAGAATATAGTAGTTTCAGTTTTTCAAGATAGCTTGGTAGAGATGCCTTGACTATAGGTAACTCAGTCCAACAGGTAGTGTATCTCGGACTTACGCTATCCCTTTTAGTTGCCCAAGGTTTCTTAATTCCCGATACGGCAAAGGAAACGGTATTCTTACCTATAGTTGCATTGAGGCGATCGATAGTTTCCATCAATATTTCCTGCTTCTGAGGATCGTAGACTTGTAAAAATACATTACCCTGTTGAATGTTTTCAGGCTGCAATCTTTGCATGATTACACCTGCTTTTTTATACTCATAGCCATCTTTGTATATAGCTTCCAAACCTCTTAAAGCGACATAAATTAATTCGGGAGTGCGGTTACTGGCTAAGGGCAAAGGAAGAGTAACCGAGTTGGAATAATAGTTTTCCTTAAACCTGCTGGTATGAATAAAAACTGTAATTTTGGTGGCGTTCTGCTGCTGCTGTCTGAGCTTCTCTGCCGCACGAGTGGTATGAGTAGCGATCGCCTCTTTCATCTCTGCTAAAGTGGTTACTGGACGACGGAAGGACCTTGAGACACAGGTAGCCTTTTTAGGCTTAGGTTGAAGTTCCAGATTCAGACAGAATATACAGTTTAATTCTCTATGCAAGCGAACTCCAACTATGCCCATTTTCGATTGAATCAGCCATTCTGGAGCATTTCTTAGTTCCAAAGCATTGTTAATAATTTCACTCCTTAACCATTTACTGTACTGTCTGCCGATACCCCAAATATCTTCTACTGCGATTGCACTCAAAATAACCTTCCGTTCTGCTTCGCTTTGAGGATATAAAAAAACCCCCTGATGTTGAAGGTTTTTCTTAGCAACTCGATTGGCAATCTTAGCCAGAGTTTTAGTAGGAGCGATACCGATAGATATTGGTATTCCCGTCCACATCATCACCGTACTTCTAATGGCGATCGCGTACTTTTTCATTTCATCTCCTTCTAGCCAGGATAAATCGATAAAAGCCTCATCAATACTGTAAATCTCAACTTCAGGACTAAAGTGAGACAGAATCGACATAACTCGCGCAGACATATCGCCGTACAGCACGTAGTTGGAAGAAAAAACTTCAATTCCGTGTTTGGCAATCTTGGACTTAATTTTAAACACGGGAACACCCATAGCAATACCCAAGTCTTTAGCCTCTTGCGATCGCGCCACTGCACATCCGTCATTATTAGAAAGAACGATTACTGGTTTACCTTCTAATTTGGGATTAAAAACTCTCTCACAGGAAACATAGAAGTTATTGCAGTCAATCAGAGCAATCTGCTTACTGCTAGGTTTAAAGATACCTTTCACAACTACAACGCATGAATGACATTGGTAACTACACCCCAGATTTGAAACTCCATCGCTTCGGTTATAGCTAATTCTGGATAGTCGGGATGTTCGGCAATTAGATAAGGTTGTTTGCCACAGTATTTAAGCCTTTTAACTAACAACTCGCCATTGACAACAGCAATTACTACTTTATTTTCTTTTGGTTCGATAGAGCGATCGACAATTAACAAATCCCCTGGATGAATACCAGCACCGAGCATCGATTCTCCAGATACCCTGACAAAATAAGTAGCCAGAGGATGGGGAATTAGATGTTGGTTGAGGTCTAGTTTACCCTCTAAAAACTCATCGGCTGGAGAAGGAAAACCAGCAGCTACATTGCAACTATAAAGAGGAATTGAATAATGTTTGGAAGTCCTGGCGCGATATACCTCGTCAACCTTGGTAGGACAAATAATACTCACAATAAAATTAACTGTAATACATTTTTATTAAATACAAGAATACCACTAAACTAAAAAATTAGCGGTTAAATCCGTTATTCAGAAATTTATCGATAGCCGATGACCAATTCAATCTGGCTTACTCCTACATCACGAGCTTCCTTTGCCGTGTAGTATATTTCTTGAGGTTGACAAACCCATCCGTCCCAGAAGGCGATCGCATAACTAAAACACTCATTAACTCGATAAACTACCAACGTCGCGCCACTGATACCAATTAAGCATTCAATCTTCATTCCGTTCTACTTGTCCCGTTTTTCGGTTGTATCTATGGCTAGGTTTCTCTCTGTTTGATTCTGGTTGCTTCCAGGCTAACCACAAACCGTAGATTGTCAATGCCAAATAGAGAATTAACAACAACCAATGTTCTATGTTTTCAGGGTTAAAAAGCTCATCATCAAAATACATTTTTTGTACTTCTAAACCGAACTTAATTAATTGACTAACTTCCACGCATAGAATGCGGTGAAATTCAAGGCTCAAACGGCAATTGCTGTCTGGGACAGACTGACATCACCTAACCTCAGAGTTGTAGCCCCAACTCTTAAAATTACTCGGCTAGCATTATCATCGCGTCCATGTTTCGTAGAACAACTCGGACAAACCCAATAACGCTCGTTTTAGCCAAGCTTATCGATTACAAAATTGCACTCGGAACAGGTTTTAGTAGAAGGATACCAACGATCGATATAACTGACTACTTTGCCTTTCTTTTCAGCAACAAAGTCTAAGATTTTCAAAAACTCAGCTAATGCCAAGTCACCAATCTTTCTGCCCCATAAACGCTGCATTCCTTTAAGATTGAGAGTTTCAAAAAACAGATAGTCGAACTTATTGGTTAACTGATGTGCTAGTTTCCAAAACCAGTCAGAGCGACGATTCACTACTTTTTTATGTACTCTGACAAGGTTTTGTCTAGCTTTCTCTCGATTCTTAGAACCTCGTTTCTTAGTAGAATGCGTGCGACTAGCTACCTGTAGCTGTCCCAATGATTGCTTGAGAAACAATGGTGACTTGATTTCCGTACCATCCGAGCAAGTCAAGAATACTTTACAGCCGAAATCAAAACCCGCATTTTTACCTGTCGCAATCTCGATTTGACTGTCAACAAAATCCGTCACCACATAAACAAACAACTCTCCGAGTGAATTGCGCTTGATAGTGACTGTTTTAATTTTTCCTTCAATTTCTCGGCTTTTCCAGAACTTAAAAACACGCTTCCCAATTCTTAATTGGTTGTCGGCTAAAAACCTGTAGCCGTTTTGCTTCAACGTAAAAGACTTATATTTAATTTTTTTTCTAAAGTTTGGCGGTCTAACTCCTTTACTATGATGCTTGAAAAAAAGCTCGTAGGCTCGTTCGATGCGCTGCACGATATCTTGAACAGCTTGTGCATTAACCAAGAGCCAATAAGCATTTCTAAGTCTCAATTTAGCTATATGCTTCATTAACCTGTTTTTATTCAAATGTTTGCCGAACATCGAATAATAACGCTTGTGCAGCGCAATACAGTGATTGTACACACTACTGGCAGCGTCAATAGCGCGATGCAGATGCTTGTTCCGTTTATGTTGATATAGCTTAAATTCAAACGTCTTCATGTGTCTATAATACCATTAGATAGACATGAGTGATAGACAAAATGGAAAGATATAGACGAACTCACACAACCGTTTCAGACATCAATTATCACTTCATCTGGATACCTAGAAGACGCAAGAAAGTTCTCAAAGGAGAAATTAAAAAGCGGCTTAATGAGTTGATTCATCAAGCCTTATCAGAACTGGATTGTCGGTTGATATCTTTAGCTATCAAATCCGACCACGTGCATTTGTTCGTTAACGCTCCTTGTCACCTGAGCATTCCAGCTATTATGCACAAAATTAAAGGCATGAGTGCCAGATATTTGAGAAAAGAGTTTGATAGCTTGAAGAAACTACCTTCAATGTGGACTCGCAGCTACTTTGTTTCTACTGCTAGACAAGTTAGCTTGGAGACAATCAAAGAATATGTCGAAGCTCAGGGCAAAGATTAGACATAACTCACGCCACGAGTGGTTTAATTTATTACAGATAAACGACTCAGCGCAGGTACCCCCTGCTGAAGCTCGTGGGCTATCAAGCTGCGACTTCGTTTGTATAGTTTCCCCTACTAAAATCGTCTTTTTTGGTTCGGGATAAAACTACTACCATGTATGGGATACAAGCCACACTACAGTTATTTTTTCGGGCTAATTAAGATATAAATAACGAACACGAAATATACAGAAACTCTAAACTAAACCTCTTAAGAAACAGCAATCGGAGAGACAACAAACATGGCATTAGTAAGATACAATCCCTGGCAAGAAACGACTTCTTTACAACGTCAACTAAATCGTTTATTCGATGATGCGGATGGCTTCAATAACTTAGCCAAAGTACCTGCCGCCGAACTTACTGAAACTGATGATGCTTTACATCTCAAACTAGAAGTTCCTGGCATGGAAGCTAAAGATTTAGACATTCAGGTAATGGCAGATCGAGTAGCGATCGCAGGAGAACGCAAATCTGAAATCAAAGAAAAAACTCGCTCTGAATTCCGTTACGGTAAATTCCAAAGAGTAATCCCTCTACCTGCACGCATTCAAAATACCAACGTTACTGCCGAGTACAAAGACGGTATCCTCAATTTGACTCTACCCAAGTCTGAAGAAGAGAAAAACAAAGTAGTCAAAGTAAATCTCGGTGAAGCTACCGCTTAGTCTTTCAGGGATAGCAAACTATAGTCATATAGTTTAATTATTAAGCCCAGTTGCAGTTGATGTGACTGGGCTTTTGTTTAAGATGCACTCACTTATTTTTGAGCTAAGCCCAATCGCTATTTAAAGAATAATCAAACAAATTCACCCTTCTTAAGGAGAAAAAACAATGAAGTCATTAATTTCACCTATTTTTATCCAAACAAGCATATCTATCTTTAGTTTCCTATTGCTTGTAACTCTATTCGTCTAATAATTTTGAGTTCGATCGCCAAGAAAGAAACTTAAATTTTGATGGTTAGTGGTTTGACTCGTGTTAATCTAGCTGCTTTGACAGTCAATTATCATCAAAAGTGAGCGAACAGCAACTTAGTTTATTTAATGTCCGACCAGCCTATCGAGTAGAGCAGCCTCAAAAACTTATGAGCAAAGAAGCTCTACTCAAATGGAAGTCAAAGATATTCGAGCATCAGCAACACACTCTTAACACTGAGCCACCACAACAAACTAGCCTGTTTGATGCACCATTAGCTCACTGCGATAGCGATTCAATTAATCCGTTTGAACTAAAGCTGCACTCTTCTCAGTTTTACAGAATGAAAGAACATGAAGATAAAAACTGCATTTACTTCATCATCGATAATGCCTTACCATTACTCCTCTACGTTGGAGAAACGATGCAGACGGCAAAACAGAGATGGATCGGCACGCATGACTGTAAGGACTATGCAATAAACTATGTAGAGCTTCACCGTAAATATAACTTGGAAGTCAGAATGTGTAGTGCTTTTTGGTACGATACACCTAGCGATCGCACTGCTCGTCTAAAATTGGAACGAGAATTAATTCTCAGGTGGCAGAGTCCTTTTAATAAAGAGAATTGGGGTAAGTACGGCAAGCCGTTTGGGAAGATTTAAGATAAGAACAGGTATCTTTGGGAGACTAAAAACATGAACTTACAGAAAGTTTTATTACCTCCTGTTTGGTTTTTACTATCGATTATCTTGATGGTTGGACTGCATTTGGTGCTACCTGTCAGACAGCTATTTTTCCCACCCGTTACTTATTTAGGCATCGGAGCGATCGCTCTCGGAATCACAGTAGCTTTGTTCTGTGACTATTTATTTCGGCAAAAAAATACGACCATTAAACCTTTTCAAGAATCAAGTTATCTAGTCAGAGAAGGAATATTTCAATATAGTAGAAACCCCATCTATTTGGGCATGATAACTGTCTTAACTGGCTTGTGGCTTTATCTGGGAAGTCTGACTCCTGTAATTATTATTCCTGTGTTTGCTTGGCTAATCCAAGAAATGTTTGTCAAAGAAGAAGAACAAATGCTCGAAGCTAAATTTGGTGAGGAATATCGAGAATACAAAGCTACAGTCAGGCGTTGGATTTAAAATTGATGACAGCAAACAGAGATTTAAAAGCTCAACTTTTTAGTCAGATAGAAACAATAGGCAAAGAGCGATCGATACTTCCTTTTTCAGACACATCAATTGATGACACTATTAGGCGGTTAGAGAATGTAAATCCTATGACACAGCCGCTAGCATCTGATAATCTATCTAGCCTAGTCGGTGACTGGCAGCTAGTTTATGCTTCTAACGGAACAGTCGTTACTCGTCCCATCGCAGAAATGACAAATGTTTTAGGCACTGCAATCAAAGTCAACAAAATCTGGCAATCTTTAGCTGTCCTAGATGAAAAAATTAAGGCTGATAATCAGGCATTAATCGAACTTCCCTTACTTGGAGAATATAAACTGAGTGCTGAAGGAGTTTGGCAACCAGAACCAGACCAACAAGCTGCTATGGTTATGTTTGATGCTTTTACCGCACAGGCTATTAAGTTTCTCGGTCAATCGGACTGGACTTTACCCGAACTAAAAATACCAGTGCTGGAGTTTTTGAGAAATGAGGCGTTATGGATTACCTCATACTTAGATGAGGATACGAGAATAGGACGAGGGAAGACGGGAAATTTGTTTGTGTTTTGTCGTTAATCAGAAGTTGTGAATAATCTTCATTAGTACGGCTACACTAATGATTGGCTTTTCAATTTTCAGTTGATGGCGAATCAGACTAGAAAAATTATTCATATTGACATGGACGCTTTCTATGCCTCGGTAGAACAGCGAGACAATCTTAAATACCGAGGTAAACCCTTGGCTGTTGGTGCTTCTCCCCGTCAACGTGGTGTAGTAGCTGCTGCGAGTTATGAAGCAAGGAAGTTCGGCATTCATTCGGCTATGCCATCCAAACAAGCGATCGCTCTTTGCCCAAATCTTATTTTTGTCAAACCTAGATTTGAAGTGTATCGAGCAATATCGGCACAAATCCATGATGTTTTTAGGCGTTACACAGATATCGTCGAACCAGTGGCGTTAGATGAAGCTTATTTAGACGTTACTGAAAATAAGCTCGGATTGCTTTATGCTTCTACAGTTGCCCGACATATCCGCGATGAGATCTTCAAAAAAACCAATCTCACTGCATCGGCGGGAGTTTCCGTTAATAAGTTTCTCGCCAAAATAGCATCGGGGATGAACAAGCCCAACGGCATGACTGTAATCCTTCCAGAAGAAGCCGAAGCATTTGTAGAATCTCTACCCATAGAAAAGTTTCACGGCATTGGTAAGGTTACTGCTGCGAAGATGCGCCGTCTGGGGATCGATAACGGACTTGACTTGAAAGAGCGATCGCGTGAATTTCTAGTACGTTCCTTTGGTAAGGTAGGTAATTATTACTACAACATCGCCAGAGCCAAGGATAATAGAGTAGTTGAAGCAAATCGTATTCGTAAATCAATTGGCGCAGAGAATTCCTTTGCCGAGAACTTGAAGGATAAAGAAACAATAATTATCAAACTCGAACAAATCGCACAGACACTCAAAAAACGTATTGACAGACATCAAGCTTCAGGTAGAACGCTGACTTTAAAGGTAAAGTTTTCAGATTATCAACAGATTACGCGCTCGCGCACTTTTGAGAAGTGTATTAATAGTTTAGACGTGATTATCACTGAAGCAGTAGAGTTACTAGAAATAGTCGAACTAGATGGTAAAAATATTCGCTTGTTGGGTATTTCACTGTCTAATCTTAATAATTCAAAGAAAGCCAAGATAATACAGTTGTCACTGTTTGAATAATATATCCGAGCGCGTATGGGCGATACAATAATTTCTACCAGCGATCGCTCCAGTTACGATACTAATCTAATCTGTTATCAGTTGTGGAAAACGAATATTCTCATTCTCAGAAACGAAATCAGTCAAATCTTGTCTTTGCCTTGGCTCACGAACTTCAGCAATACTTAGAAGCAAATGCCGAGCAACTAGACCCTAATACCTATGACAATATCAATCATTGGCGTGGAGGAATTCTTTCACAGGGTAAAATTACCGAAGAAGATTTGTCAGAAATAATTGAATATATCGGAGCAGAGAAGTTACAGGAATTAATTGAATTAGCTAGTGATAATTACCAATAAATCCCATGTCAGCACCTAAGCCAGTCCTTGATTTCTTTATTGCTGTTCTTCAAGACGATAATTTAGCAGCACAGTTTATGAAAGCTCTGGATAAAAAAGATACACCAGCTATGCTCGCTATAGCTAAACAACGTGGTTATGATTTTACTGCCAATGAATTACGTCAAGGCTTAAAACACATTCATAACATTCTGCCTAATCCTGTTGAGATTGATAATCTGACGCTAAAAGAATACAGATGTACTCGCAATGCTTCTTATACCTGTGACTGTTATGGACGCGACGACATAACCGCCAGACAGGGATATTATATTCACGCCGAGAGTGAAGAGGAAGCATGGCAGAAGATGGCTCTTAGATACCCTGAAGAAACTGAAGCAGGATTTACAGTTCAAGACTGGTCGGAAAATTCGGGTAAAAGCGTTGTTATCCTCAGAAAAGAGCGTGATGAAGCTGGAAATGCAATTTTAGTTAATTGGGAAGGCAAAAAAGCCATAACCAATGATGATGGTGATGTTATCGGTTATGAAGACGAACTAGAGTAAAAGTTATACTGGTGTCTCTATTTTCATACCGTAATAAATTTAGATGTTTAA
>NZ_JRFE01000038.1 GCF_000756305.1 Myxosarcina sp. GI1 | reverse complement strand
ACTATTGGACTTTGAGTAAAGAGCGATCGCCTACATCTTTGTTATATTTCTCATTAATACATCGAGCATTAAACATTGGATATCGAACAGCTTCGCACCAAATATCTCAGGTTGGTAAATGAAGAACTTCCAGCACAAGCCAAGCAGCGTGAATTTCCCGTAAGTTTGAATCACTGTTTTGCCAGAATTATTCTCGATAATTTATTCAATTGCTGTTGGTATGAGGTAATAGACCGCAAACAGGGTGCGGCTTACAAACAACTATCATCAGAACAGTTAGAAAAAGCTATAGAGATTGCCGAAGATATAATCGACAAACCCGATAGCTATGTTCGGCAATTAAATCAGAATAGTTTACGTTGGCGGAATAAGCTTTGAAGAGTAGAGCGCAATCGCCTTGTTGAGTTCGGTTTCAGTTCGTGCGGTAACGGCTATTCTCACTCGAAAAACCTTGAGGATACCTGGCTTTTAGTTTCTCCAGATTCATACTCGCAATCGTTTCGAGGTCTAAATCGAGTTCGTGAGCCAATACTGCAAGATACCAGAGAACGTCCCCTAGTTCCAAAGCAATTTTGTCGCGATCTAGTTCGTGACCATGCGCTAAATGCTTTTTCAGGTAGTCGATCGCCTCTCCAGTCTCACCAGCTAGACCCATACACCAGATAGCGATCGCTTTATCTTTTGAGTTTGGCTTACTGGAAGTGAGCAATGCCTTTTGCTGATAATCTTTAAAATCCATGTTTTTGACCTGTCGTACAACTTGTTAGATCTTGCACCAAAAAAACAATCTCTTAAAAGTTGCTCCTATTTATTAGCCTTCCGCCACTCCCAAGGTGCTTGATGGTTGCCATTCCAAACACCTAACTTTTCTTCTCTAGCTAACCGTTCGGCGATCGCGTAATCATTTCCCGTCGGACAATTAGCCGAATACTTTTCGTAGTGCCAAGCATAGCCATCTCTGACCATCTGAAGGTTGAGATTAATTGCCGAACTGCGTCTATCGTGGGCGTAAACCTCTGCAACAGTCCTGCCGTATCTGTCCTGTTCTATGGGTACGAGTAGCAGTTTGCCATTACTCCGTTCTACGAGCGATCGCAAGTGGTCACGAGATTCAATGCCTAATTTTTGCTTTTTCTCAGGCGCATCGATGCCACAAAATCTAATCTTTAATTCTTCGTTTCCCCGAACAACTCTCAAAGTATCGCCATCATAGATACTTCCTGGCTTGAGTTGCCATTCCTCGAACTTTTGCCCATCTTCTACGGTTGTAGGTTCTGATGTTTTATCTAACTGTGAATAAGCGGCAAGTCCCAAACCGATAAAGAGAGCGATCGCATTGGCAAATGTTTTAAACTTCATTATCGAGAGCTACAGAAGGCAACGATCTTACTGTTCCCCAATTAAGACATTAATCATTCCTTTCTAATCCAGCGATTGCCTTTGAATTTCCAATCTTTTAATCTCTCTACTACATTTGGTATAGCATGACCATCACGACGATAACGATAGATGAAGATGCTGCTGAGATTTATCAGACTGCTCAATTCGTCATCGCTCAACCCTTCTCTTTCATCTGCTGGTGGTTCTGGTTCTGGTTCTAGCTCTGGTTCAGCTTTAACAGCAACGGTATTAACACCCGA